>JBATIW010000540.1:0-15747 GCA_049668005.1 Maribacter sp. | reverse complement strand
AATATGAAGAGGCCGTTCAGCCGCTATTGGGTTTAATCCAAAGAAATGCAGATAAAGACATTTACCTAAGACATGCTGCGGTTCTTGCCTTGTCTCGAATTGGACAAATTAATCCTATCGCTGATTTGGTCAATACTCCAAATAGAAGTTTGCGAATAGCGGCCGTACTGGTTTTGCGAAGATTACAGAGCGAGAAAGTTGCGGATTTTCTAAATGACAAGGACGAATATATAGTCACGGAAGCAGCTCGTGCAATAAACGACGATTGGTCCATCGAAAAGGCGCTTCCCGCCTTGGCCAATACGTTAAGTGAACAAAGATTCACCTCAGAACCCCTTTTGCGAAGAGCTATAAATGCAGCCCTTCGTGTAGGTGGAGAAAAGGAATTGGACAATCTCATCGCTTTTGCAAAACGTAGCGATGTGCCCAGTAATTTGCGGGGGGAAGCTTTGGCGGCCTTGGGTACATGGGGAGAGCCTTCAGTTTTAGATAGGGTCGATGGGCGCTATCGCGGTGTTATCAAAAGAAATCCAAGCAGGGTCAAATCCAAAATCGAAAGAGAAATTTTAGGTTTCTTAAAAGATAATGATCCTGACATCCTAATGGGGGTAACCAAAACTTTGAGTTCCTTAAAAATAGATTCCCACAATACTGAATTGTTCAAAATTATGGGCGAGCATAAATCGGCAAATGTAAAGGCTGCTGCTTTAGAGGCCCTAGGCAACCTAAATTATGCCCATTTAGAATCGGCCATAGAATTAGGGATGCGTGACAAGAATCAGAATGTAAGGGCGGTAGCTGTGGGACTCATAAGTAAAACAGATGTTTCCAAGGATAAATTACCGGCTATTGTTGGTCCTATCTTCAAATCAGGCTCCATCCGGGAACAGCAAAAAATGCTGGGTGTATTGGGAGAACTCCCAATTAAAAAAAGTGAAAGCACCTTACAAAAGTTAATACAACAGGCAAATAATAAACAATTGGACCAAGGTGTAATCCTTGATTTGATTGAGGCCGTTGAGGCAACTAAATCAGTATCACTATATGCTAAATTAGCTAAATTGAAAAGTGGTGGGCACACGGTTGATTCCTATAGAGAAACCTTATATGGTGGCGAATGGTGGCCTGGTCGTACAGTTTTCAATAGTAACCCCACCGCACAATGCGTTCGCTGCCATGCAGTTGATGGTGCCGGTGGAAAGGTAGGTCCGGCATTGGACAATATCGCCAATGTGCTGACACGTGAGCAAATTTTGGAATCACTTATTGAACCCAGTACAAGGTTAGCTCCTGGCTATGGTACGATAACCATAACCCTAAAAGACGGACAAGTGGTTACCGGAATATTGGAGGAAGAAACAAAAGAGGAAATTATTCTCAGAACATCGGATGCGGAACCCATGGAGATAGCCGTTTCACGCATCGAAAAACGCGAAAATGGCCTGTCTGCAATGCCGGCAATGGGTCGTTTGATTTCCAAAAGAGAACTTCGTAATCTTATAGAATACCTATCTAGTTTAAGAAAAGAATAAATTACTGAATTTTTCAATATTTCGCGGAATAAAGGTACTTGAAAGTGTTCTATATGCCTTAACTTTATATGGTTAAAATGTGTTGATAATCTAGTTCAACAACTTTTGAAATATGCTGTTTTTATGAAGAATAGAGAACAAAGACTTAGGGCTCTTGGCCATAGATTGGATAGCATTCTGGAGAAAGCCAAAAAGATGGAATTGCAGTTCGCAGTGGAATTGGAATTAGTACATCCCATTTATAGAAAAAGTGCCAAAAACCTCATTCATTATTTAGCAATACGAAGTTTTGAAATCGATGATTTGGAGGAAGAGCTAATACAATTGGGCTTCCCAGGCTTATCCGATGCAGAAGGACACGTCATGAAAGGCATTCTCAATTTAAAACAATTGATCAATAGCTTGTTGAACAAAAAAGAGACTATTCCATTGCATGGTGTTCTCAGCATTGAAAAGGGTAAAAAACTACTGAAAAAGAACACCAAATTACTTTTTGGGTACAAATCAAAGAAGCGATTTACTCGAATTATGGTTACCCTACCCAATACTGCTGCAAAAGATATGGGTTTAATTCGTAAATTATTAGCTAATGGAATGAACTCTGCAAGAATCAATTGTGCCCATGATACGCCTGAAGATTGGTTGAAAATGATTCATAATGTCAAAACGGCCAGTAATAAACAACGCAAAAAATGCAAGATTACCATGGATCTCTCCGGGCCCAAATTAAGAACGGGGCCAATGATCGAAGGGCCAAAGGTGGTTCATATTAAACCTAAAAGAGATGATTTGGGTAGAGTTGTCAACCCGTCCAAAATTTGGATTGCAGCGCCTGATATTCCTCCACCTCCCCTTTCGGATTATCAAACCCATATTCCCGTTGACCCAAAGTTATTTTCAAAAATTAATAAAGGGGATACGCTGAGATTTACCGATTCTAGAGGTAAAAATTGCAAAATCAAGATTAGGGGTAAAGATGGAAAAGCGAAAATTGGCAAATGTTCAAATTCGGCTTATCTCGAGACCGGAACTGAAATGGTTTTACATAAAGAAAAATCCAAGAAGGATCAAAAGTCATATCGAGTAGGTGAGCTTTTACCTAAAGAGCAGTTTATTATACTACAATCTGGCGACCAATTACGGCTCCATAAGGAATCGATTCCAGGAGAATCTGCTGTCTACAATGAAGATGGTACACTCAGAAAGATGGCCCATGTTTCATGTACACTTCCCCAAGTTTTTGAAGACGTAAAAGGGGGGGAACCCATTTATTTTGATGATGGAAAAATTGAAGGCATAGTCCAAGAAATTTCACCTTCGGAAATGATTATTAATATTACGCATGCAAAAGATAAAGGCAGTAAATTAAAAGCTGATAAGGGTATAAATTTACCAAAAAGCACATTGCATGTAAGTGGACTAACAGACAAGGACCGTGAAGATATTAAGTTCATTGCCCAACATGCCGATGCAGTGAATTTTTCTTTTGTAAACTCAAAAGAAGATATTCTAGATCTTTATGGGGAGTTGGACAAACTAGAGGCCAAAATAGGGGTTGTCCTCAAAATTGAAACCCAAAAAGGCTTTTCAAATTTACCTTCAATTTTGTTGACTGCCATGCGTAAGTACCCCATTGGGGTTATGACGGCTCGTGGGGATCTGGCCATTGAAACCGGATGGAAGAACTTCGCAACTATTCAGCAAGAAATTATGCGTATCTGCGCCGCTGCCCATATACCCAATATATGGGCAACGCAAGTGCTGGAGAATCTGGCTAAAAAGGGAACACCTTCACGTGCTGAAATTACCGATGCAGCTCTAGCGCAACAGGCTGAATGTGTTATGTTGAATAAAGGGTACTATATTCAAAGGGCAGTGAAAATGTTGGATAAAATACTGCGAAGAATGCAGCGTTTTCAAAGAAAAAGCCATAGTAAGTTACCACGATTGGAAAATGCGGATAAACTTCTTGTCTCACATGAGGTATATGATGTATAAGTAGAGACTGTTGAAGCAGACTACAATTTAGAGACCTGTACTTTTGCCTCCTCAAATTCATGGATCATTTCAGCCACGATCTGGGCAGCGGGTTTTATATCATGAATTAAAGCGGAGACTTGACCAATCTCTAATTCCCCCTCAACCATGTCACCTTCGAACATTCCGCGTTTGGCCCGTGCCCTACCCAAGAGTTCTTTCAGTTGTTCCACAGATGCCCCATTTTCATAGGCTAGTTGCACATCTTGGTAAAACTTGTTTTTAATAAGTCGGACAGGTGCCAATTCCTTTAAGGTCAATTGGGTATCCCCTTCGCCGGCTTCAACCACCTTCTGTTTGAACAAAATATGTGAAGATGCCTCATTACTCGCTACAAAACGACTTCCTACCTGCACACCATCGGCTCCCAAGACCATGACGGCTAGCATCGACCTTCCTGTTGCAATGCCTCCTGCCGCGATCAAAGGAATACTAATTTTTTCCTTTACTGAAGGAATCAATGCTAAGGTTGTGGTTTCATCCCGTCCATTATGACCGCCAGCTTCAAATCCTTCCGCCACAATGGCGTCAACGCCGGCTTCTTGGGCTTTTAGGGCAAATTTTACACTGCTTACCACATGAACAACGGTTATTCCGTTTTCCTTTAAATGTGCCGTCCACGTTTTGGGATTTCCAGCTGAAGTGAACACTATGTTTACCCCTTCTTCAATAATGATCTCCATTATCTTGTCTAGATCAGGATACAGCATAGGCACATTGACCCCAAAAGGTTTGTCTGTTGCAGCTTTACATTTTTTGATATGTTCTCGAAGCACTTCAGGATACATGCTTCCAGCACCTATTAGCCCTAATCCACCAGCGTTGGCAACTGCAGATGCCAAACGCCAACCACTGGCCCAAACCATTCCTGCTTGGATAATGGGGTATTCAATTCGTAAAAGTTGAGTGATCCTGTTTTGCATTAATACTGTCTGTTAGAGCCTCTCGACTATTCTCGAGATAAACTCCGTTAAGAACTGTTAGTCAATATGTGATGCCCTCTCGACTACCTTCGAGGGGACAGATTTAATTATGAAATAACCCCCGACCCTAATAATTCATCCCCGATGTACCAAGCAACGAATTGGCCTTCTGTAATAGCGGACTGTTTTTCTTCAAAATCAACGTAGAGACCATTATCAATTTTGTACAAGCATGCTTTCTGCAGGGATTGACGATAACGAATTCTTGCCATAACCTCCATGGACTCATCAATCTTTAGGGCTAAATCAGGTCGTATCCAGTGTAATTCTTCATTGGAAACAAATAAAGTTCTTCGATATAATCCAGGATGTGCTTTTCCTTGACCCGTGTAAATAACATTCTCATCCACGTCAGTATCGATGACAAACAAAGGCTCTTTCGTACCACCAACAGCCAACCCTTTTCGTTGTCCTTTTGTAAAATAATGCGCTCCTTGATGTTCACCCACAACTTTGCCGTCATCAATGGTATAATGCGGCTTTTTCGAAAAATAAGCCAGTTCATCTTTTTTATTGCTGAAATCAGGCAAGGCTACTTGATACTGCTCAATATTGGATGGCACCTCAACTATGGCCCCTTTTTTGGGTTTTAACTTCTGTTGTAGAAAATCCGGTAAGCGCACCTTACCAATAAAACAAAGACCCTGTGAGTCCTTTTTATCAGCTGTAATCAAATCATTGTCCGATGCAATTTGGCGAACCTCAGGTTTTGTCAATTCTCCTATAGGGAAGAGCGTTTTTGACAGCTGATCTTGTGAAAGTTGACATAGAAAATAGGATTGATCTTTATTGTCATCAATGCCGGATAAGAGTTGAAAGGTTTCATCGCCATTTTCATTTACTAAGGTACCTTTTCTACAATAATGACCTGTAGCCACATAATCAGCACCTAATTGCAGTGCTATTTTCATAAAAACATCAAACTTTATTTCGCGATTGCATAGTACATCCGGATTAGGCGTTCTTCCTTTTTCATATTCATTGAACATATAGTCAACGATGCGCTCCTTGTACTCCACACTTAAATCAACCGTCTGAAAGGGAATGCCCAATTTTTCGGCAACAATCAAGGCATCATTACTATCCTCTAACCACGGACATTCCTCAGAGATGGTCACAGAATCATCGTGCCAATTCTTCATAAAAAGCCCAATCACCTCATACCCTTGCTTTTTTAAGAGATACGCGGCTACACTAGAATCCACGCCACCAGAAAGACCAATAACTACTTTTTCCATTGTTTTTTTAAACAGTCCATAAAAATACAAAATTAGGCTTTGAGACCCTAAAAACCACTTTAGTTAAAAACTTGAGCAAAATTTATTTTGTTAAACTTTTTACAAAATTAATTAAACAAAACGCAACCTTTCGTAATATTGTCCATCTTAGAAGCGAAAACATTAAACAATTTAATTAATAACCTTTAAAATTTTCTAACAATGAAATCAAAAACAAAATTTTTTAATCGATTTATTTTATTGCTTTTAGCAACATTTGTACTCTCATGTTCAAGTGATGATGATAACGGACCTGATCAAATGGAAGCAGATCCCGGGATGGTTGATGAATTGAATATTGTAGAGGCCGCACAAGCCACTAGTAGTATAAGTAGTTTAGTTGCCGCGTTGGCAAAAGCAGATGAAAGCGCTTCGAATGATTTAATCGCTACGCTTAGTGATGAAACTGGAACATTTACGGTTTTGGCTCCAACAAATGATGCCTTTGCCGACCTTTTGGCCAGATTGGATGGCTTTGATTCCCTTGACGATTTTAACACCGAACAATTGCAGGATTTATTAGCCAGCATTTTGGCTTATCATGTTGTTTCTGGTGCTTCAGTAACTTCAGGTGACCTAACAGAGGGACAGGTAATTACTACGGTTCAAGGTGAGACACTAACTGTTAGTCTAACTGGAGGCGCCTCATTTACTGATGCTGCTGGAGAATCAGCTGCGGTTACTACGGCCGATGTGGCCACTAGTAATGGCACCGTACATTTAATAGATAAGGTGCTTTTACCACAAGCTGCATTAGATGCCTTAAGTGATGTTCTTTTGGTTTCAATTACTGATTTGGCGATTGCTACCCCAACCCTAAGTAATTTGGTAGCCGCTCTAGTTGCTGCCGATGGTGATCTTCCAACCGTATTGGCCGGAGAAGGACCGTTCACAGTATTCGCACCAACAGATGATGCATTCGCTACATTCTTGGCCGATAATAATTTTGCTGATTTGAGTGCAGTCCCTGTTGATGTATTAACTCAAGTTTTATTGAACCATGTTGTAAGTGGTACCAACTTATCTACTGATTTGACTACAGGTTATGTATCTACATTATCTACCGCAGGAGCAGGAGGAAACAACTTAAGCATGCTAGTAGACCTTTCAAATGGAGTAACCTTAAATGGCGTATCTGATGTTACAGCCGCAGATAATAAAGCAATTAACGGAGTTGTACATATTGTTGATGCTGTTATAGGTTTACCAAATATAGTAGACCATGCTGTGGCAAATAGTGATTTAACCGAATTGGTTGGAGCCTTAACGGCTGGAGGGAATACTACCTTCACTACCTTGCTTTCAGATGACGCTACTGACTTTACTGTTTTTGCACCCGTAAATGCTGCCTTTACTGCATTTACCAATCCTATGTCTAACGATATAAATGATATTTTATCTAATCATGTGATTGTTGGAGCTGCTGCTTTTGCCGCTGGTTTAACCAATTCATATGTAACAACGGCAGCTGCCAATGTAGATGGGGATAATTTAAGCATGTACATAAACACTGATGATGGAGTTTCTTTAAACGGAACAAGTAATGTTGCTGCAGCTGATATTGTTGCCACTAACGGAGTGATCCATGCGGTTGATGCAGTGATTGATCTACCTACCGTAGTTACTTTTGCAGTTGCAGACGCCACTTTTAGTCCGCTTGTTGCAGCATTGACCGAAGGAACACCTGCTACTGATTTTGTTTCAGTTCTTAATGGAGATGGACCCTTCACGGTTTTTGCCCCAACAGATACTGCTTTTCAAGCATTATTGGATAGTAATATGGATTGGACCAGTGTTACTGACATAGACGAAACATTGTTAACCTCAGTCCTTTACCATCATGTGGTTAGTGGTAATGTTCGCTCAGGGGATTTAACAGATGGCATAGCTCCTGCTACTTTAGAAGGTGATGCTATTACAATCAATCTTCCAGGTACTGGTGATAATATCGCCGATATAACCGATGGAGCAGGCAATACCGGTATCGGAGTTGTTGTTGTAGACGTTCAAGCGAACAATGGTGTAATTCATGTAGTGAATCAGGTAATGATTCCAGACACTACGAACTAATATTTCTAAGTTTATCGAAATAGAAAAGCCGCAAATTGCGGCTTTTTTTATGCCTAAATCTTCTGGCAAACTAACAGTAGTCAATCCATTTTGTTAAACTTTTTGTAATTAATCTTAAACAAAACGCAACCTTTTGTATTATTGTCTATCTATTTATTAAATACGTTAAACAATTTAATTACTAAAAACACCCACTATGAAAAATGTAAATCAATTCCGAAGTTTTTTTTTCTTGGCGTTATTCTCATTGTTCTTTATATCCTGTGAAAAGGACGAGAATGATGATCCAGCCAAGGACACTGAAACAATGAATATCGTACAAACTGCGGTAGGCGAGGATGCCCTAAGCTCCTTAGTTGCTGCTTTGACCAAAGCAGATGAAAAAGATGGTACTGATTTAGTACAAACTTTAAGTAGCGATGGCCCATTCACGGTATTCGCTCCAACCAATGAAGCCTTTACGACACTTTTAAATGCGTTGGATGGTTATGAAACCCTAGAGGATTTTGATACCGATGAGGAAAAAGACCTTTTAGCCACAATTCTTACCTATCACGTTGTTTCGGGTGTGGCTGCTAAATCCACAGATCTAAGCGAAGGACAAGCTATAGCCACTGTGCAAGGCGAAGAAGTCACCATAAATTTGGAAGGTGGTGTGTTTATCCAAGATGCCACAGAAACAGATGCATCTGTTGTAATTGCCGATGTAATGGCAAGTAATGGTGTCGTGCACGTAATAAATAAAGTGCTTTTGCCTCAAGCAATCTTAGATGCTTTGAATGGTGAGGAGGAAGAAGAGGAAGAAGAATTAGGAACCCTTGTCGATGTTGTTGTTGAAACTGAAAGCCTTTCTATTTTAGAAGCAGCCGTGCTTAAAGCGGAATTGGCAGGAACCTTAAGTAGCGAAGGGCCATTTACGGTATTTGCACCGACTGATGATGCGTTCGTCGCACTTTTGGATGTATTGGGAGATGATTATAATAGTTTGGATGATTTTGATACCGATGAAGAAATGATGTTATTAAAAGATATTCTACTTTATCATGTTTTGCCTGCAGAGGTAAAAGCTGCCGATCTATCTGAAAGTTCAGTAGCAACTGCATTAGCTGATAATTCGATTCATGTAATTGCCTCAGGGGATACTTTTGTAATAGGAGATGCGTCCAATACCGATGCAACTATTACAGGGACCGATATCATGGCCTCCAATGGTGTCGCCCATACTATTGATAAAGTATTATTACCTCAATCAGCAATAGATTTTGTTACTGCTTTAAGTTTGAAGACCATTGTTGAAATTGCAGTTGAAACCGATGACTTAAGTTTATTGGTTGGTGCATTGCAGCAAGCCAATGCTGGATTGGTTGAAACTTTGGGCACTGAAGGACCTTTTACAGTCTTCGCCCCAACCAATGAAGCTTTTGTTGCTTTACTTGAAGCCTTAGGTGACGATTATCATAGCTTGGCCGATTTTGATACCCAAGATGAAAAAGATCTTTTGGTCAAAGTATTGACTTATCACGTTGTTGCAGGTACTGCAGCTTTTTCAACTGATTTAAGTGATGGTCAGATGATTGAAACCTTTCAAGGGGAAAGTGTAGGTATAAATATAAGCGGTAATTCAGTTCATATTTTAGATGCAACAGATGTAAACGCAACCGTTGTTATTCCAGATGTAGCAGCGAGTAACGGAGTGGTTCATGTTATCAATAAGGTATTATTACCGCAAGAGGTATTGGATATATTAGCTGCTTCTAGCTTAAAGAACATTGTCGAAATTGCGGTTGAGACTGATGATTTAAGCTTATTGGTTGGTGCTTTACAGCAAGCCAATGCCGGATTGGTTGAAACCTTAGGTGGTGATGGACCCTTTACTGTCTTCGCACCAACGAATCAGGCTTTCGTGGACTTATTGGAAGCCTTAGGAAACGATTATCATAGCTTGGCCGATTTTGACACCCAAGATGAAAAAGAC
This sequence comes from Maribacter sp., assembly GCA_049668005.1. GTDB lineage: Bacteria > Bacteroidota > Bacteroidia > Flavobacteriales > Flavobacteriaceae > Maribacter_A. The sequence goes on along the minus strand of JBATIW010000540.1, from coordinate 5,873 downwards.
CTTTTGGTAAAGGTATTGACTTATCATGTTGTTGCAGGTACTGCAGCTTTCTCAACAGACTTGAGCGATGGTCAGATGATCGAAACCTTTCAAGGGGAAAATGTAGGTATAAATATAAGCGGTAATTCAGTTCATGTTTTAGATGCAACAGATGCAAACGCAACCGTTGTTCTTGCCGATGTTGAAGCGAGCAATGGCGTTGTTCACGTAATCAACAAGGTATTACTACCTCAAGAAGTATTGGATTTATTAACCCCTCCCACACCCAATATTGTGGAGACTGCACAATCGGTTGATGATTTGAGCCTATTGGTTGATGCCTTGATACAAGCTGATGCTGGATTGGTGGAAGTATTGAGTGGTGAAGGACCATTCACAGTATTTGCACCCACGAACGCTGCTTTTGCTGATTTATTAGATGCCCTTGGTAATAACTACCACAGTTTAGCTGATTTTGATACAGCGGATGAAAAGGCAATTTTGGCTAAAATACTTACTTACCATGTAGTTTCAGGTGCAGCAGTTGCCTCAGGAGATCTTAGCGATCATCAAGAAATCGTAACAGTACAGGGCGAATCTGTTTTTGCAATTTTAGGGCACGGAGTCGCGATTCGCGATAAAACCCATATAGATGCCAACGTAGTTGCAGCAGATGTTGTTGCCAGCAATGGCATTGTACATGTTATTGATAAAGTATTATTATCCCAAGAAGTACTAGACCTTTTGGGTCACTAGTCAGGTATATTTGTTAGTTAGTTTGTGATTATTGGTTGTTAGAAAGCTCCCTTGTATAATAATTGGACAAGATTCAATTTTATACTTGGGAGTTTTTTCATATTATAAAACCAATATTAGTATATAAGCAAATCACTAAACAACACCTTAATATATTTTAGCATACAAAAATGAGCGCTTGACAACTTTTAATTTTAATACGAACTATTTTATTACATCTTTGACTTCCCAAATCTTACCAAACTAAACCTGATTATTGCTAAAAGCCCCGACGTAAAGTCAGGGCTTTTTTTATTTACAATAAATTTGATTTTATTTTTTGCCAACCTTTTTCTGCTGCTCTGCCTGATCCATCATCTCACGCATCTTACGCTGGAATTTATTTTCCTTCTTGGGTTTCTGTTTATTCTCCTGTATCTGTGCATGTATCTTTTCATCATCCAAGATGAACTTTTTAATTGCCAGCATTATGAATATGGTAATCAGGTTAGATACAAAATAATACAAACTCAAACCACTCGCATAGTTGTTGAAGAAGAACAACATCATAAATGGCATTAAGTACATAATGAACTTCATATTGGGCATTCCAGGTTGCTGCGGCATGTTCTGCCCAGTGGTCATCATCATATAATAGAAGATTGCCACGGATGCAAGTATTGGGAACAGACTTACATGGTCCCCATAGAAAGGAATTGAAAATCCTTCTGGAAATTGATAAATAGTATCAAAGGATGAAAGGTCATCTGCCCATAAAAATGATTTTTGCCGCAATGCAAAAGAGGTAGGGAAGAACATGAAAAGTGCATAAAAAATTGGCATTTGTAAAAATGCAGGAACACAACCACTCATAGGACTCACCCCTGCTTTATTATAAAGCTTCATGGTCTCCTGCTGCTTTTTCATGGCATTATCCTTAAACTTTTCACCCAACTCAGTAATCTCGGGCTTCAACACCTTCATCTTGGCTTGGGATAAATACGACTTGTACGTAACCGGTGACATTGCCAAACGAACTAAAATTGTCATTATCACAATGGCTATTCCATAAGGGAAGTAGGTACTTAATAATGAGTAAAATGGGGTGAACACATATCTATTGATCCATCCAAAGATTCCCCAACCAAATGGAATGGAATCCGCAAGACCCAAATCTTCATATTCATCAAGTACTTCAACATCTGTTGGGCCATAATACCAATGCATATTCTTGGAGAGCTCACCACCCTGCATTGCCAAAGATATTTTAGAAGTATATTCTTTGGTAAATTTTGCTGTTTTACTCTCTTCTTCCACTAAATTTTTAGAGGTAAGATCTGCTGAATCAAAATTATCCTTTGAGGCCAGGATCGCACTAAAAAAGTGTTGCCTGTAGGAGAGCCATTTTATGTCTACCTCAGTCTCTTCATCATCACTACCTTCTGAGAGTTTACTTATTTTTCCATCTTCATGATTATAGGTAAGACGGGTATATCTATTTTCATATTGAATACTTTTGGAATTCCGGATTCCTTTAAGTTTCCATTCCAAATGTATTGGTTGACTGCTATTGATAATGCCATTCAAATCCTGTGAGCGAATGGTGAAATCCACCAAATAATCGTTAGGTTTTATTTCATATCTATATTCCAAGTACCTATTGGAAGCTACCTTTGCCTTCATTGAAAGTACCTTATTGTTCCCACTATTACTTAATGTAGGTTCAAAGAATAAATCCTTGGTATTTAAAACCCTATTATCAGAGGTTGAAAAGTTTAGTCCAAAAGAGGCATTGCCGTCTTTGACCAAATAAACCGGGATGGAATCGTAGGTAACGAAATTCTTCATTTTCGCCTCAACGATTTGTCCTCCCTTATTACTTATTTTTAGACTGACCAATTCATTCTCTAAAGTGGTAATCGCATCCGATGGGGCTGTATAGCCAAAAGCACCTAAGGCACTTTTGTAATTTGCAACGGCCGTGGAATCCTGTAAATTTATTGAAACTGGTTGCTCTTCTTTTATAACGGGAACTTCGCTCTCCTTTGTTTGTGACTCTACCTGTTCTTGTTTTGCTTTTTGAGCCTCCAGCTCCTCGGGTGTGGGCTTATTTTGGTAAAACATAAAAATGAGTATCCCAAAAATCAGCACAAAGCCTATAATAGAATTAATATCTAATTTCTTTTCTTCCATTCAAATTTGAATTTTAAACCTTTCCACAAAAATCTAGAAGGTTTTAAACAGTCAGCAAATATATGCCCAAATGTGCAGATTATGCCATACTGGCATTAGTTTGTTCTTTTTTATGAATTAACGCCGCTTTGACAAAACCAACGAACAAGGGATGGGGGTTTGCTACTGTACTTTTGTATTCAGGATGGTATTGAACACCTATAAACCAAGGATGTTCCGGTAGCTCAACAATTTCTACCAGTCCTGTTTCCTTATTAATTCCTGATGCCGCCAATCCTGCCGCTTCCAACTGCTCTTTGTATTCATTATTGAATTCATAGCGATGACGGTGTCTTTCAGAGATATCTTTTGCTCCCTTATAGACTTTTTGTACCACGGTACCATCTTTTATATGGCAGTCCCAAGCACCTAATCGCATAGTACCTCCTTTATTGGTGATCGTCTTTTGCTCTTCCATTAAACTAATGACCGGATCTGGGGTACTGCCATCCATTTCAGTTGAATTGGCTTTGGTGAGCCCTAATACATTACGGGCATATTCTATTACTGCCATCTGCATTCCCAAACATATTCCTAAAAAAGGAATCCTGTTTTCCCGTGCATATTTTACGGCCATTATTTTACCTTCTATTCCCCTTTCTCCAAAACCTGGGGCAACAACAATACCATCCAATCCATGAAACTTCTTTTCCAGGTTCTTTTCGGTAATATGTTCTGAATGAATGGACCTTACGTTTACTCTAACCTCGTTACTGGCTCCAGCATGAATGAACGATTCCAATATAGATTTATAGGAATCCTGCAATTCTACGTATTTACCTACCAAACCAATGGTCACCTCGTGCTTTGGGTTTTTATGTCGGTCCAAGAATTCATCCCAAGACTTTAAGTCGGGAGATGAATTATCGGGTAACGCCAATTTCTTTAGAGCAACCGTATCCAAACCTTCTTCCTGCATCATAATAGGAACATCGTAAATAGTCGATGCATCTATGGATTGTATTACTGCTTCCCGTTTTACATTACAGAAAAGTGCAATTTTATTTTTTATTTCGTCCGAGATTTCATGTTCTGTTCTGCAGACCAGTATATCAGCTTTAATTCCACTTTCCATTAAAGTCTTTACGGAATGCTGAGTGGGCTTGGTCTTTAACTCCCCAGCAGCGGAAAGATACGGTACCAAGGTAAGGTGTATCACTATTCCATTGGTATCACCCAATTCCCACAGTAACTGACGAACTGCTTCTATATACGGTAAGGATTCAATATCACCAACAGTACCTCCAATCTCGGTAATCACAATATCATATTCCCCACTGTTACCAAGAATTTGAACACGCTCCTTAATCTCATTGGTAATATGGGGTACTACCTGTACGGTTTTTCCCAAAAATTCACCTCGACGTTCCTTTTCGATGACACTTTGGTATATTCTACCTGTGGTCACATTATTCGCCTGAGAGGTCTTTACATTCAAGAAACGTTCATAATGACCTAAATCCAAATCGGTTTCGGCACCGTCATCAGTCACATAACATTCGCCATGTTCATAGGGATTCAAGGTTCCTGGGTCAATGTTTATGTAGGGATCCAATTTCTGAATAGTAGTCCTGTAGCCTCTTGCCTGAAGTAATTTGGCCAGTGATGCGGCTATAATCCCTTTTCCAAGGGATGATGTAACCCCGCCGGTTACAAAAATATATTTGGTCTGTGACATGAAGCGTTCGATTGAATTCGTAACGCAAGCAAAAATACAAATTGCAATAACAAATTGCAGGGATTACTTCGGAAATTCTTTTTGAATCCTCCGAATATGGGTTTCTAGTCCGTTGGTTTTGATTTCCAACATTGATCTTAATAAAACCCCCAACTTTCCTTCTGGAAATCCTTTTTGTCGAAACCATACCAAATATGGTTCTGGTAAATCTATCAAATAACGCCCTTTAAATTTCCCAATGGGCATTTTATAATGGGCAAGCTCAATGAGCTTTTTATAATCCGGGGTTATTTCCATTTTATAAATCTAAATGAATTATATTTAATAGTACTAAAAAAGCCAATCCTTAAATTTATGAAAAGAAGAACATTTATTGGGACCTCAGCAGCTGCATCGATGGCTATCCTAGCAAGTAAAACAGCTGTAGCAGCAAATTCTTCAAACAAAATTACTATGAAACTTAACAACAATATTAACCATAGCGTATGTCAGTGGTGTTATGGTAGCATTCCCTTGGAAGATTTTTTGAAGGCATTGAACGAACTAGGTATCACTTCCATTGATTTGATAGGCCCAAAGGACTACCCATTACTTAAAAATTATAACATTCATAATGCAATGTGCAATGGGGCCGAAATCAGTCTAACGGAAGGCTGGAATGATTTAAAATACCATGGGACATTAATTAAGAATTACAAGGAAATGATTCCTATTGTTGCTGAAGCCGGGTATACCAACCTCATTTGTTTTAGTGGTAATCGTAGGGGCATGGAAGATGATATTGGTCTTAAAAATTGTGTTGAAGGTTTAAAACAAATTATGCCATTGGCCGAAAAACACGGAGTCATGATTCAAATGGAATTATTGAACAGTAAAGTTGATCACCCTGATTATATGTGCGACCATTCAGAATGGGGTGTTGAACTGTGTAAACAATTGGGTTCGGATAATTTTAAACTATTATATGATATTTACCATATGCAAATTATGGAGGGTGATGTTATACGTACAATAAAAGCGCATCACCCATATTTTGGACACTACCATACCGGTGGCAATCCTGGACGAAATGAGATAGATGAAACCCAGGAATTATACTATCCTGCTATCATGAAAGCTATTCTAAAAACTGGATTCAAAGGTCATGTGGCCCAAGAATTTGTCCCTACCTGGGAAGATAAAATAGCTGCATTAAAACAGGGGATTACTATTTGTGATGTATAAATTATTCCTTAAGAGAATGTAATAC
>JBATIW010000539.1:0-2661 GCA_049668005.1 Maribacter sp. | reverse complement strand
CCATTAAGGATTTTTTGGAAGTTCAAGTCTGGAGCATTATACTTGCCAATTTTCTTATCTGGTCTTTACTTTCCTATGTATTAACGGTGTTTGTAAAAATAAATATTTATAAGCTGATTATTGGGGTCGGTACTTTTGCCTTGGCTTTGGCATTTGCCGGAAATGATTTAGTGAACTTTATCGGTGTGCCCATTGCAGCTTACCAATCTTATGAGGCATGGTCGGTTTCGGGAATCGCAGCGACCGATTTTAGCATGGATATTCTTGCCACCAAGGTGCCAACACCGACTTTACTTTTGTTTATTTCAGGTATGATTATGGTAGCTACATTGTGGTTTTCTAAAAAAGCCAGGTATGTTGCAGATACAGAAATAAATTTATCAAGAGAGGGCGAGGCCAATGAACGGTTTCAACCCAACATTCTTTCAAGGGGCATCGTAAGGCTATCTGTTGGTCTTTCTAAAGCGTCTTCACTTTTCCCAGGGGTGCTTAAAAAAAATATCGACGCCCAATTCAATAGGCCAGTAATTGCGCTATCAAAGGATAAAACCCATGAAATGCCTGCATTCGATATGGTGAGGGCAGCGGTAAATCTTATGGTTGCCGGTATATTAATATCAATTGCCACCTCTTACAAATTACCGCTGTCTACAACCTATGTCACATTCATGGTTGCCATGGGTACTTCTTTGGCAGATAGGGCCTGGGGGGCTGAAAGTGCTGTTTATAGAGTAGCCGGTGTTTTAAATGTGATTGGCGGTTGGTTTGGTACCGCAATTATTGCATTTATTGCTTCTGGTGCCATTTTGACTGTTATTAGTTTTGGGAAGGGAACGGCAATAGCCGTGCTTTTATTTTTGGCTATTTTATTATTGGCCCGTAATTACATTTCGTACAACAAAAAATCAAAGGAAATCAAGGCTGTAGACAGTTTACGAAAAGCTGAAAGTAGTTCTATTCAGGGGGTTATCGAAGAAAGTGCAACTAATATATCAAATGTAATCAAACGCACAAATAAAATTTACACCCATACTATCAATGGATTGGCAAGACAAGATTTGGACCAACTCAAAAAGAATAAAAAACAAGTTTCAAAACTAACCAATGAGATTGATGAGCTTAGGGATAACCTCTTTTATTTCATTAAAAACCTCGATGAGGCCAGCGTTGGTGCAAGTGATTTCTATATCAACATTTTAGGTTATTTAATTGATATTGTACAGTCCTTGGAATATATCACGAAAATCAGCCACAAACACGTAAACAACAATCATAAAAAATTAAAATACAATCAGATAAAGGAATTAAAACAGTTGGATTTAGAACTGGAAGAGTTGTTCAGTACAACCAAGAATGCATTTGACAAACGTTCTTTTGAAGAAATTGGGTTTGTATTGACCAGTAAACAAAAATTGTTCACTATGGTCTCAGATAAAATTCAAAAACAGGTAGAAAGAACCCGTACTGAAGAATCAAGTCCAAAGAATACCACTTTATATTTCTCATTACTTCTAGAGACTAAAGACTTATCGACAGGCACAATGAACTTGTTGGAATCTTATTATAAGAAACATGATGGCAGCATTGAGCCCGCAAGGATAGAGGAATAGTATGTTAGAGAGCCAAGGAAAAAGCGTATCTTAGAGATATAAATATTAGGGTATGATTAGGTATTTCTTAGCATTGATTTTCATCACGGGTTTCTCGAGCTTAAAAGCCCAGGAAATTTCACCTTCGGAATTACTGGACAAGGCCATTGCTTATCACGACCCAAATGACCTTTGGGATGTCTTTCAGGGAAAACTGTTCATTACCATGAGCTATCCCGACGGAAGGGAAAGACTTAGTGAAGTTGAAATAGACTTACCAAAAGAATATTTCAAACTGATGACAACAGATGATGATACCGTCGTTGAGCAAACGTTGGAGAAAGGAGATTGCGTCATAAAGCTTAACGGAAGCACTTCCATCTCGGATGAGGATATAAAAACCCATCGGTTGACTTGTGAACGTTCCCAAATGATGAAGGATTATTACACCTATCTTTACGGTCTTCCTATGAAATTGAAGGATCCGGGCACTTTTTTGGATCCTAAAGTACAAACCAAGAATTTTAAGGGTAAAGCGTATTTAGTGCTAAAAGTAACCTATGATGAAAGTGTTGGTAACGATGTTTGGTATTTCTATTTCGACCCTTATACTTATGCAATGGAAGTATATCAATTCTTTCATGACGAATCCAAAAATGATGGCGAGTATATTCTTTTGAGTGAATTGGAAAATGTAGCCAGAATTAAAATGCCTAAAATCAGGTCATGGTACTACAATAGTGATGACAAGCATTTGGGCACGGATGTGCTCACCAAAGCTACCTCGCTCCAATGAGTGGGTACTAATATAAATTTAGGTTCCGCTTAATTTTTTTTACCATTTAAAGCAAGGATAGAAGGGCATGATTATCAACCTGGGTTTTTTGAACAAGCAACTACATTTGCAAATTGACTTTATATTTACTGGGGAAAAATATGGCAAATGAATAAAAGCCTTAAATATCTATTGTTCTTCGCTTTCCTTGCTGGCCAAATGGCAATCTCACAGAAACCGATAGATCTTTCAATAGATTCAAGTAATGTTTCAACACCCTTTTATTCGGGCTTGAAT
>JBATIW010000538.1:0-2998 GCA_049668005.1 Maribacter sp. | reverse complement strand
TTTTACCATTTTCCTCAATTACATTATTTATTAGCAGTCTAATGGCATTTGAACCAATATCTATTGCGGCGAACTTTCGAACTTTCAACTTGTATGCTTTCAGAATTCAATTTATTTGTATAGTAGTCGTACATCGCAAATTGCGACCTCACTTTTGGTTTGTTGTTTTTTCTATAAGCGTTATCCTGTTTTTCTGAAAAAACACGGGCTTTAACATTATCGCTCCAAGAGATTTCAAAAGTATCGATCATTTCCTGTTTTATATCAGCATCATAAATCTGACAACCTACCTCTACTCTATTATCCAGATTACGGGTCATCCAATCAGCTGAGGAAATAAAGACCTTAGGATTACCATCATTACCAAAAATAAAAACCCTGGGGTGCTCTAAAAACTTATCAACCACACTGATTGCCTCTATATTATCGCTCATACCCTTTACCCCAGGAATGAGACAGCATATGCCCCTAATTATCAATTGAATTTGAACCCCTGCATCACTTGCTTCATACAATTTGTCAACCATCTTGTAGGATGTGAAACTATTCATTTTAATTTTTATATATGCCTTTTTACCTTCCTTGGCATTCTTTATCTCCTTATCGATCATGTCTAGAAAATAGCTCTTGGTATAATGTGGCGAAACCACCAAATGTTTGTATTTGTTTATTTTATAAGTGGTGGTGAAAAAGTCAAATACTTTATTGATTTCCTTTAAAATGGGTTCGTGTGCAGTAAATAAGGTATAGTCTGTATATATACGTGCGGTTGATTCATTAAAATTACCAGTACTGATAAAACCATAACGTTTTATTTTGTCACCTTCCTCGCGTTCGATAACACATATTTTGCTATGAACCTTTAAACCGGGCACACCAAAAATCAGCTGTACGCCCTCAGCTTGAAGTTGTTCGGCATATCCAATATTGGCCTGTTCATCAAAACGGGCACGTAACTCGATTTGCATAGTGACCTGTTTGCCGTTTTTAACCGCATTTATCAATGAGGCAGCTACTTGGGAGTTACTCGCAAGGCGGTATACCGTAATCTTTATGCTTCTGACCTTTGGGTCCAAGGCGGCCTCTTTTAAAAATTTTATAACATAAGAAAAAGTGTGATAGGGGGTGTATTGCAAATAATCCTTTTCGGCTATTTTTTCTAACAGACTCCCCTCTAAACTTAAACCCTTAACGGGTAGTGGTATTATTTTTTCATACATTAAATCTTGCCTTCCCAGGCTAGGAAATCCCATATAATCCCGTCGATTATGATAACGCCCGCCAGGGATTACACTATCGGTATCCCCTACATCCATTTTTTCCTTAAGAAATTGCAAGGTGTCCTTTCCTATGCTTTTGTCATAAACAAAACGAACGGGTTCACTAATCTTTCTACCTTCAACGCTAGAAGAAATTTTCTCTATAAAACTCTTACTAAGGTCACTATCAATATCCAGCTCCGCATCACGGGTAATCTTGATCATATGGGCCGTAATGGATTCATATGAAAACATATTGAAAATGTTCCGCAAGGAATACCGAATCAAATCATCAAGAATAATAATATAATCCTTATCATCAATTTTTGGCAATACGACAAACCTATCTATGCCTTTGGGAATTTCGATAAGCGCATATCTTCTAGCTTTTTCTCTTTTATTTGCAACCCCTTCTTCTGATATGAGCACCATTTTTACAGCAAGATATGCAGCGGTATCGTTTAGAGTAGGAAATTCAGTTAAATCATTCAGAATAATAGTCATAAGAACAGGGCTCACATTCTGGATAAAGTATGTCTTTATAAATTCTTTGTGGGATTCTTTTATTTGGGTCTCGTCAATTAGGAATATATTTTGATAATCTAGCTCCTGTTTAATCTTCCTCAAAATAGTTAAGCTTTTTGCCTGTTGCTTAATAACGATATTCGTAATCTCTGCCAAAAGGACTTTGGCTGTCTCACCACCCAACTCACTCTTTCCTTTTTTTCCGGCCTCAACAATACGCTTTACCGTTGCATAGCGTACCTTGAAGAATTCATCGAGGTTATTGGAGAAAATTCCTAAAAATCGAAGTCTTTCAATAAGTGGCACATTTTTATCCGCACTTTCCTGTAAAACACGCTCATTGAAACTAAGCCAGCTTATCTCCCGATTAATATATTGATTTTTGGTTTTTATCATTATTTCAAGTGTTTCGGAAAAATAGTACTACGTGTGGTACCCCTTTCAATAGCATTCCAGTTAGTTGTATCAAATATCAAATGTACCAATCCGCTGGTAGGAACGTTTTCAATATAAAGGTTCCCTAAGGCATTGGCTAGATGGGTAAAAGCGTGATTATGGCCAAATATCATGACAGTGTCAAGCTTATTTTCCAAATTTTTTACGAATTGTAGCACATCATCACCTGAAAAATCATATAGTTCGTTGGTTATCTCAAATTGATCATACGGAAAATGAAGTTGTCTTAAAAAAATTAAACACGTATGCATGGCGCGGTTGGCTGGACTAGCAAATATCGCATCAACATTGACCTCTTTTTGCTTAAATGCATTGACCACCAAATGGCCATCATTTATTCCCCTTTGTAATAACGGCCTATCCTTATCATTTACAGAATATTCCCAAGAGGATTTGCCATGCCGAACTAGAATTAAATTTTTCATAAGCAGTTTTTTAAGGAGCTAAGCGCTCAATTTTCCAATCAAAGTCTTCTTGTAACGAATAGCGAATCCTGTCGTGTAATCTATTTGGTCGCCCCTGCCAAAACTCAATGGAAACAGGTCTTACCAAATACCCTCCCCAATAATTAGGACGCGGTATTTCCTTTCCTTCATATTCTTTCTCCAAAGCTTTTAACTTGTCTTCCAATACTGTCCTTGATGCAATGACCTCACTCTGGTCAGAAACAATTGCACCCAGCTTGCTACCTTCGGGTCGGGACTCAAAATAACCATCCGACAGGTTTTCCGGAATTTTTTCAGCGCTTCCCTTAATGA
>JBATIW010000537.1:0-1593 GCA_049668005.1 Maribacter sp. | reverse complement strand
ATCTATTCTAGATACCGTTCCTGTCGGAAAAGAGGCTAAACTCAAATTAAATGGGTACGATGTTGGGGCAGTGTCATCTCCTGATACCGCTACCAGAGGTTTTAGTAAGAAGGGCGCCGGACTATTATCCGGTACCGGCTCAATACTGATCACAACCGTTCTTCCCCGAACATCAAGTGGAAATGTCTCTCCTGCAGGTGCATTATTAAAGAAATCCTCTCCAGGAATTGGTGGCCCCAAATTCTCAGTACCTCCATAACTTGTGGCAGTACCTGCATTATTATCCATGACGTCAAAAGAATTAAACGTTCCTGTGGACAGCGGGCCTTCATCACCTACTACCCAACCTTCGTAAATCCAACCTGTTGGCAATGTGGGCAAGGTGAAATTAGCAGCTGGTGGCATCCCGGGTAGGCCAAACCAAATCCCGTTTTGATCATTTCCATTGTTTGCTGTACCAGCCAACTCATCGGTGGGGCTACGTAAAAAAAAGGATCCGGCAGCACCGCTAAAGTCACCGACCCCGGGCATCACATTGGTAGCTACATCAGCCAAATTTCCATTAAAGTCACCGGCAATCAGTTTCTGGTCCGAGGGCGTAGGATCCGAATCTGGATTTGGTTCAATAGTCAAAACAAATTTTGTTGCACTTGTCAACATGACCGAATCTACTTCAAAAGAACTTTTTGAAAGTGAACCGGAGCTATTAACAGAAAAAATACCCGTTGATACAGGCCCCCCGTTTACAATAATCCAACCTTCATATAAATAATCGGGACCTAAATCTTCCAGACCATTAAGATTAAAGTCCAATGTTGCCGTTTTCGGTACATCAGCACCATCCATACCATCGGTTCCATCGGTACCATCCATACCATCGGTGCCATCAGTACACGATGATAATGGAAAGAGTAGCAATGCAAATAATAATAAAGCAAATAGATTTCTTACATTTTTCATATTCATTTAGTTTTTAGTATTACCCTACAAACTAAGTATCTAATAATAACAGGCTCATCACAGAATGATAAACTTTTGGTGAGCAGATGTAAGGATTTCGTGATATGTCCAACTATAGAAAAAGAGCAGTTCCTTTCAATCAACTGTTGTTTAAAGCCCATATCCGCATTTAAACTTATATGATTACTTTGTGATAGTTATGTGATAACTTTTGGCTTCTTTAGCAGCATTCAATTATGAAAAAAATTCTTATCATAGAAGATGATCCAGAAATAATAAAACTTCTTGAAATTCATCTTACCGATTTAATTTATACCACTTCAAAGGCATTGGACGGTGAATATGGTTTGAATATGGCCTTGAAGAACGATTACGACCTTATTCTATTGGATTTGACATTGCCAACTATGGATGGTGTTGAGGTTTGTAAAAGACTCCGGACAAAAAAGAACACACCCATTATTATGCTCACCGCTAAATCAGAAGAGATTGACAGGGTATTGGGATTGGAAATTGGTGCTGATGATTATATTACGAAACCTTTTAGTATTCGTGAACTATTGGCCAGGATCAAAGCAGTGATGCGTCGAAGCGAAATTGAAATTTCAAAAGAGCAGAACACCTCGTCAATTA
>JBATIW010000536.1:0-6575 GCA_049668005.1 Maribacter sp. | reverse complement strand
CCTAAGGCCTAGGTATGGTTTTCGCTTGATTTTTGTGCTGCTAATTCTTTTATTGATAATTGAGGCGATGCTTATTAGCTATTACTGTACAGCTCTTGTGCCATTAGGTTCCGATTTATTGGGCTACAGTTTTAATGATATAAAGACAACCGTTGCCAATTCTGGTGGGATGTCCGTTTCACTGATTATCGGTATTGTGGTCATTATAGGAATGTTCATTGGCTTTTACAGGGTAACCTCAAAAAAATATCACTACATCAGTAAAATGTACCCCTTTACCATTATTCTTTTTAGCCTTTTCATAATGACGCTCTTTATCGAGGGAAAACCAATTAACCAAAATAAGACACAATATCTTGCATTGAACCTTTACGAAACATCTACGGAGGACATTTCCTATAATTCAGATATAGAATATCCTTTGATTAAATCACAACCGATCGAAAACGTATTAGGGGAATACTTTGAATTGAAAGAGGAAAAGCCCAACATTGTTTTTATCATGGTCGAGGGGCTCGGAAGGGATTTTGTTGGGGAGGGTGCCGAATATGAAGGGTTTACACCTTTTTTGGATTCGTTGACCACGAAATCGCTCTATTGGGAAAATTGTCTGAGTAATACGGGTAGGACTTTTGGGGTACTGCCTTCATTAATGGGGTCCCTTCCTTTTGGAAAAAGTGGTTTTATGGAGCTTGAAAAATATCCGAATAAACTAACATTATTCAGTATTTTAAAAAACAATGGGTACTTCACTTCTTATTATCAAGGTACCAATAGTTCTTTTGACAATATAGATAAGTTTCTACTCAGCGAGAATGTCGATTTTGTTTTGGATAAATCAGGTTTTTACGGAAATGATTATGAAATGCAAGAAGAAGATGCTGCAGGTTCTTCGTGGGGTTATCCGGATAAACAACTATTCAAAAAAAGTATGAGCATTCAAAGATCGGCTGATCAGCCCAGAATGGAAGTGTATATGACCATTAGCACCCATGAACCCTTCATACCGCCTAATCAAGAGTTCTATGAAAAAAAAGTAGATCAGATTGTATCAAAGAGCAATCATAACAAGAAGGTCAAAAATGTAATTGAAAAAAATGACAATGTTTTTGCTACCCTATTGTATACAGATGATGCGTTGAAATATGCTTTTGAGGAATATAAAAAACAGCCCAATTATGATAACACTATTTTTATTATAACTGGCGATCATAGGCTGATTCCCATACCACAACGCAATAATCTAAGCCGTTTTCACGTACCATTGATCATGTATAGTCCAATGTTAAAGACCACGAAAAAGATGAGTGCGATTTCCTCACATTTCGATGTTACCCCAAGCATATTAGCGCTACTCGAAGGCAAATACGAACTTAAAATGCCAAAAAAAGTAGCTTGGATGGGAGGTGCCTTAGACATGAATTCAGAATTTAGATCTATAAAGAACATTCCTTTGATGCGAAATAAGAATGAACTAAAAGAATATATCAGTGGTGATAAGCTTTTTACTGATGGGTCGGTTTATAGTATTGATGAAAATATGGACTTGCGTACTACCCTTGGTGGTTCTAAGGTTGAAGCAAGGTTGGAAGCCTTTAAGTCTATGAATGCCTATGTTACTACGAGTAATAAAATCATACCCGACAGTCTAGCCATCTTTTCGGTTCAAAAAGAAAAATTCACAGATAGCGAAATCGTTTGGATCAATAGTGTTTACAATGGGCAAAATTTTGACAAAGCATATTTGGTAGCCAGAGAACTTGCCTTCGAAAAGGAATACGAAAAGTCATTATTATTATGTCGATATACGCTTTCTGAGTCACCGAGCCACATTGATACCAAAATATTGATGGGACGCATCAATGTATGGCGAGGTAATTACCAGGAATCCATCGAAATTTTAAAGGAATGTATTACTATGAATCCAAGCTATATAGATTCATATTCAGCACTTTTCGACGTTTATTATTGGTCAGACAGGTATCAGGAGGCCTTGGAATTAATTGAACTTGCCCAACAAAACAGTTCCAGTGTAGATGAGATTGCCCATAAAATATCCAGGGCCAGGATAGAAGCACGAAAAAATGGAATAAAAGAATTCAATAAAAAACCAAAAAATAAACCTAGGGAAACCGCTGAAATATCATTTACACAATAATGACTTTAAAAAATACATATTGTCTTTTGATTATTGGATTACTCTGTTTCTGGGGTGGTGCCCAAGAATTGGCATATAATGATTCTCAGGAAAATTCCTATGCTGCAGCATATGAGTTAGCCGGTCAAGGAAACCACAATTCCGCTAAGAAAGTACTGCTACAAGAACTTTCTGAAAATCCCGATAATATGGAGGCTCGTTCACTGTTGGCAAGAACTTATAGTTGGACCGGTCAATATAACAAAGCTAGGGCCGAGTTCAATAAAATTACATCTACAAAACGAAATAGCAAGGATGTATGGATTTCAGCTATAAAGAATGAACTATACGCAAGGGAAGACGCTACGGCATTGGGACTTATCAACAAGGCTGCGGGTTACCACAAAAGCGATCCAGAAATTGAACGACTAAGGGAAATTGCCCTTGAGCGTATTAACAACAAGAAATACCATGAACTGGCGTGGTACAATCAAGAGTCTGTCATAAAAACCAGTAGTGTTTCAAATGCAAATCCAAAGGAGAATGAGGGGACCGAGGTTTCCAAAGTGAAGATAGTACCTAAAACTCCTGTTGATATTGAGGCACAAAATAACAGGATAGCAATAAACAATTCATTTACAATTTTCGACCAACGCTATGATCCTATGATTTACTCAAGTATCGCGTTTAGGCGTCAAACCTTGGCGGGAAGTATAATTCCACGAATCAACTACAGTAATCGCTTGGGCAAGCATGGCATACAATATGATTTGGATTTCTATCCAAAGTTCTCTAAGCGCTTATATGCCTATATAAATTATGGTTATTCTAATGCCTCCATATATCCCAATCACAAGGTTGGGGGAGACCTCTATGTGAACCTCCCGGGAGCCATTGAATTCTCCGCAGGTGGGCGTTTAATAAAGACGGATACCAAAGATATTTCGGTAATCACCAATTCTTTAGGTTATTATAGCGGTAATTATTATTTCTCTTTAAGATCTTATATAACCCCTAGACCAGAAAATTTAACCCGTATTTCAGGCAATATTTTGGTGCGGAAGTATTTAAAGGATGCAGAAAACTACATGGGAGTGATTATAGGAATGGGTGTTTCGCCCGAACTACGACAATTGACTTCGGGTGATGAATTGTTGGCTGAGACCTTTCTTTATATTGAGTCGCAGCGTTTACGTTTTGAGTATCAATTTAGCGGCAAAAAATCTTCGAACATTTACAGAGCCTATTTAGGCATAACACGACAAGAATTAGTATATGATTCTGGCAGTTTCTTTTGGGGTGTGTCTTCAGGGATTATGTATCAAGTAAAATTTTAAGTATATTGGTATAACATACATTTATTCAAACTATTAGCTAAAATTTAATGTTTAATACAAAAAGGCAATCCATGCAATGGATTATGCCCCGGAATGCGATTTGCATAAGAACTATTCCTTAAGGATTTAGGCTGTAATGATCAGGATTTGAACGGGATAGAATTCAATGTTTTTATATAAGCTCGAAGGCTTAAATCTACTTAGACTGCTTATTATCTTCCAAGTCAAATACCCATTTATCGGCATACATTCCGTAAACAAGCCCAATTTCGTTTTCTTGGACATACTTTTCGTCCCTACCTGGGTCAAAGTTCACATTATAAACATAAACTTTTATACCCTTCTCTTTTAGCTGTAGCATCAATTTGGTCTGGTTCGCAATGATCCTTCGTGAAAGGGCTACATACTTAACATTATTGATTTCCAGATAATTAAGTTTGTCCCCAACCAATTTCATCAACGGCTCCTGTGAAATCATGGCATTAATGCCATTCTTTAATGCTTCCTCGACGGCCATAACACTGAAAAGTTCCATGATAAGTCTGGACTTATCCACGAATAGGTTGGCAAAAGCAATAGGATCTTTAACCTTATCGGTTACAAGTGTTGCATCTGGATGGTCCCTGAACCAATCATTAATACCTTTTAAGTCAAGGGTTTTATAGTCGCCATAAATCCTATGTTTCATGAATTCTTCGTGGCTGGGTGGAAGTGCCCCTTCATAATCCGTAAATCTTGCCCACATCTTCCAGTCGTGTGCGGCCACCAATTTTTTATCAGAGGTTTCAATGATATCCAATTCAAAAAGACGAAACCCTTTCGCATAATTTTGATCAAGGGCATCTTTGGAGTTAGTTGATTTGATACCATTAACCTCGCCTCCGGCATGTGCGATGTAACGATTATTATTAGGCTCGAATTCATAGCGTATCCGTGGAAAATAGATTTCGTTATCCGATACTATTTCAGGTATTTTTAAAACCAAAGTAAGGGAATTATCATCTACACTTTCGTATATCCCCTTATTGAAATTATGCATGATATAGGCCTGCCTGTTCTTTAATGCACTAAGTTGGGGAAACCCCATTTTTTTGAGCGCATCAGACTGCTCTACAAAGCTATTGGCTGCAGAATCATGGGCAAGAATTGCGAAGACCGCCCCGTTTTTTTGCATTCGCCATAAAACATCAACTATTTTTTGGGATGCCTCCTGACTTGAATAGGTATCAAAAGTGCGATACTCGAATTTTTCTGAAGTGTTGAAATGAATAACCGTTAGCCCTCGCTCAATGTGCTCTGTTTGTCCTGCAATGATAAAATTGCTCCTCTTTTGGGCATTGAAACCATGGCTATTGAGTACAATTTGCCCCTGATCAAGCCAAAGAGTGTAACCTGGTTTTGCCTCGTTATGGGCAATTGTACTTTGCATAAGGCCAACAGACAGGCTCAAATAAAATAAGCCAATGACCAATAATCGCAATGAAAGCAATTTCCCCATGTCCATTTATTCAGTTTAGTATTCAACGGTATTCTGGGTTTATTATTGCAAGTAAGATACAATGGCCAACTAAGCTTATACCTGTCTGAAATCAGGTATTCCCGACTATGAATTTAGGAATACATTCGATTGTTTGGACTTGCTGAATTTTTAAAAGAAACTAATAGGAAACTTCTTGGCTACCAGTATCTATAGGATAAACCCGTTTTATGTAAGAGGTCTGCAAAATATTCGATGAACTACTCCGGCCATAAGTGTAGCTAATTTAAGCATGCTAACCTTTTTCAAGGGTTTTACAACAATAATTGATGAGTACACCACAATTTCTTGGCGCATCTATTCGTTATCTATATGTTTACTATATGAATTTTGAATCCCAAATCATTATTTAACCTAACCCAAGATTACCATGTTATATGACACCTACGGCGAGGAATATTTAACCTTCCTTCAAGAATTAAATGAAATTTTAAGTTTAAACGAATTAGTGGAACTGGACTATATGTAGTCTTTTCCAATTATAAATCCCAAAAACCCCTTATTATGGCAAATCAGAATCCAGACAATGCTGCTTATTTGAATTTCATAGAGGATTTAAATGAAATTTTGATAGACATCAATATCAACAAGCTAAGTTTTTCATAGTAGTGTTGATAAATAAAATTAAAAGAGCCCTGACGGTACCGTCAGGGCTCTTTTATTATAATAAACCTTAGCCTATCCTAAATAGGTTTTCAAAAGTTTACTACGTGAGTTATGTCGTAATTTTCGAATTGCTTTTTCCCGAATCTGACGAACACGCTCTCTTGTAAGGTCAAAAGTTTGACCTATTTCTGCCAATGTCATCGATTGCTGATCACCAATACCATAATAGAGCTTAACTACATCGGCCTCTCTTGGGGATAAGGTTTCCAATGCCCTATTTATTTCAGTATTTAAGGATTGTTGTAATAACAGATTATCAGGTCTTGGCGATTCACTGGAACGAAGCACATCATAAAGATTGGAATCTTCACCATCTCGCAACGGAGCATCCATTGATACGTGCCTACCACTATTTTTTAGCGATTGTTTTACCTCAGTAACCGTCATTTCAAGTTCCTTGGCGATTTCCTCAGCGGAAGGTGGGCGTTCATGGGCTTGCTCTAAATAAGAAAATGTTTTTTTGATCTTATTTATTGACCCAATCTTGTTCAAAGGAAGACGAACAACCCTCGACTGTTCAGCCAAAGCCTGGAGAATAGACTGACGTATCCACCAAACGGCATATGAAATGAATTTGAACCCTCGAGTCTCATCGAAGCGTTTTGCGGCCTTTACAAGCCCCAAATTGCCTTCATTGATTAAATCAGGGAGTTTTAGGCCTTGATTTTGATATTGCTTGGCTACTGAAACTACAAACCTTAAATTGGCAGTAGTTAGTTTCTCAAGAGCAGCTTGATCTCCAGTTCGTATACGTTGCGCTAATTCTACTTCTTCCTGTGCGTTAATTAATTCTATTTTACTGATATCTTGCAAGTACTTATCCAACGATTTAGATTCTCTATTGGTTACCTGCTTGATAATCTTTAGTTGCCTCATATGTGTAATTAGTGTTTTGAGT
>JBATIW010000535.1:0-1803 GCA_049668005.1 Maribacter sp. | reverse complement strand
GAATATAGCTGGTCACCAGATCCACATGTCAAAACACTGATTTTGGATATTGGTGACAACTCCGGAATTTGTGAATATCCAATGGCTGACAGCGCAAAGAACAAGAATGGAAGTAGCTTTTTTAGCTGCATGTGAAGAAGTTTGTAATGTTCTGCGGCAAATATCTGAATAAAATGTGGGACGAAAACAATTCATTTAAATTTGTACTATTTTTACATAAATCATCCATACATGAAGCGTCATATTCCTAACTTAATAACTTTAATGAATTTGTTTTGCGGTAGTGTTGCCACCGTATTTGCAGTATTGAACCAATTGGAACTGGCCGCATTTTTCGTTTTACTAGGAATTATTTTTGATTTTTTTGATGGTTTGGCCGCTCGTGTACTCAATGTAAAAAGTGATTTTGGAATACAATTGGATTCTTTGGCCGACATGGTTACCAGCGGACTCGTTCCAGGGATTATTATGTTTCAGTTATTAGGAATGTCTATGAGTGGAGGATGGAATGTGGACTTATCTTCACAAGTTGCCAATGATACCTTTTGGGTAGGACTAAAGGTAGCTCCATTGCCTTTCTTAGGTTTTTTGATTACGTTGGCCTCCGGATATCGTTTGGCAAAATTCAATTTGGATGAAGACCAAGTCAGTTCGTTCATTGGGTTGCCAACTCCCGCAAATGCGTTATTGATTCTATCTTTGCCTTTAATTCTATTATATCACAGTAATGATTTATTGAATGGCATTATTTTGAATCAGTGGTTTCTGATTGGGGTTACACTCTTAAGTGCCTATTTGTTGAATTCCAAGATTGAATTGTTTGCCTTAAAATTCGAGAATTGGAATTTTAAGGACAATTCGCAACGCTATATTTTTATAATAGTGAGTTTGGTTCTCCTTATGACCATGAAGTTCCTGGCCATTCCTGCAATTATTACTTTTTACATTTTGAGTTCTTTGGTAGGAAATGTGGGTGGTAGAAGCTAGTTTTTAACCCTTAGAAATCCAACTTCTTTTTACGAAGTTCAAAATTCTGCCCCAAATATACCTTACGCACCATTTCGTCTGCCGCAAGGTCTTCAGGAATCCCGGATTTTAAGATTCCACCTTCAAACATTAAATAAGATCGTTCCGTTATCGCCAAGGTTTCCTGTACATTGTGATCGGTGATTAAAATACCAATGTTCTTGTCCTTTAAATGGGCAACTATACGCTGAATATCCTCAACAGCAACAGGATCCACTCCGGCAAAAGGTTCATCCAATAATATGAATTTTGGATCGGTAGCCAAGGCACGGGCAATTTCAGTCCTTCGTCGTTCCCCACCAGAAAGTAAGTCGCCCCTATTTTTTCGAATATGCCCAAGACCAAATTCCTCAATGAGCGATTCCATTTTTAGGTGTTGCTCTTTTTTGCTCAAACTGGTCAACTGCAATACGCTTAAAATATTTTTTTCGATACTTAATTTTCTAAAGACCGAAGCTTCCTGGGCCAGATACCCAATACCATTCTGTGCCCTTTTGTACATGGGAAATTTGGTAATCTCAGTATCGTTTAGATATATATTTCCGGCATTAGGCTTAATGAGCCCAACGATCATGTAAAAGCAAGTGGTTTTTCCGGCACCGTTAGGGCCAAGTAAACCAACGATTTCGCCTTGGTTTACTTCCAATGAAATACCTTTAACCACTTGTCGCCCTCTATAGGCTTTCATTATATTTTCTGCTCTAAGCTTCATACTTGGGTCAGTATATTATCCAACTTTTAATCCATCAAATCTAAATCTAATAAATCGCCTAAGGA
>JBATIW010000534.1:0-1512 GCA_049668005.1 Maribacter sp. | reverse complement strand
ATAGTATACAATAGAAAATGGAAAACAAGCTTAACTATAAAAGAACTATCAGTTTACTATTGTTCCTCTTATATTTAGGAAGCCTGAGACTGGCAGCCCAAGAGACACCTAGAACGTATATTACCTATAAGGCCATAGATGAATTAAAGATTGATGGTTTAGCCAATGAGAGTTCTTGGCAAAAAGCACCTTGGAGCGATACTTTTATTGATATTGAAGGCGTAAAGGAGCCAACGTACAAGACCCAAATGAAAATGCTTTGGGATGATAACTGCTTGTATTTCTTTGCAAAATTGAATGAACCACATGTCTGGGGGACCTTAAAACAAAAGGATACGGTAATTTTCTATAACAATGATTTTGAAATTTTCATTGACCCTGATGGGGATACCCATAATTATATGGAAATGGAAATGAATGCCTTGAACACTATTTGGGATTTATTCCTGACCAAACCTTATAGAAACCATGGAAAAGTATTGGATAGTTGGGATATTCAAGGGATACGGACAGCCGTTCATATTGATGGCACTTTGAATGACGCTCGAGATGAAGATCAAGGATGGAGTGTTGAAATTGCCATACCATGGGAGGTTTTGAAAGAAGCAAATTCCCATAACAAAATTCCCATCAAGGAATTCTGGCGCTTTGGTTTCTCAAGAGTCAATTGGCAATATGATTTAGTCGATGGAAGGTATTCCAGGAAAAAGGACAAGAATGCTAACTTCCTCCCTGAGAGCAATTGGGTATGGTCACCACAAATGGTCATCAATATGCACGAACCCGAAAAATGGGGCTATGTATATTTTTCCAATAAGGAAGTCGGTGCAAAAGATATTTTTGACATTCCCAAGGACGAACACCTAAAATGGTACATGTATAGTTGCTACAGAAAGCTACTCAACGAAGAAGATGAACTTGATAAGCCAAAGGTGCAATTTCAATCGGATGTTAAAAAAATATTGGGTAAATCAATAGAACTGGTAATCGAGGAACATGGTTCAGGGTGGAATATCTGGACAATAAGTCCATTTACTGGTAAAAAGTTAGTTATCAAGGAGAACGGTAAGTTTTTAATCCAAGACAACAAATGAGATTTTTTATAATGATTATCGCGCTTTTTGTGGTTGGTTGTGAACAGAACACCAAACAGGAATCTAAAACTTTTTTCAATGAAACTCCGTTAGTTGAGTTTGTAAATCCTTTAATGGGCACAGACTCTGATTTTAGCCTGTCAAACGGTAATACGTATCCAGCAATCGCTACGCCTTGGGGCATGAATTTCTGGACTCCCATGACCTCAAAAATGGGCGATGGTTGGACGTACAAATACCATGATAAAAAGATTCGAGGCATTAAACAAACACATCAGCCAAGTCCGTGGATCAATGATTATGCTGCATTTTCACTAATGGCGGTCACCGGCGATTTAAAATATAACGAAGACGAACGTGAATCCCATTTTTCACATAAAGCGGAAACTGTTCGCCCTGATTACTACAGTGTGTATTT
>JBATIW010000533.1:0-6567 GCA_049668005.1 Maribacter sp. | reverse complement strand
TTCAAGGGAGTGGCACTCCACACAATCCGGTGATACACCATTTTCCTTGAATTCCCCGTTATGGTAATCGTTATGGCAATTGTTACATGCTGAAAAATCTATTGGGGTGGAAAATCGTTTCTCATGGCACTGCCTACAATCGACTTCTGTGTGTTTGCCTTCCAATGGATAGTCAGTGGTGGTATGATCAAAAAAGTCCATGGAGCGTAAGGAAAGAAAACTACTTTCCCGATGGCATTTGACACATTCATTGCCATATTTGCCTTCATGTGTATCATCATGGCATTTGACACAGCTATTTTCATTGACATTACTTCTGTCCTGAAATACTTGCAGAGGATTACTGGATTTTGAATGGCAGCTGAAACAATCCTCGGTTTTATGCTTTCCCCTTAAGGTGAAATCGGTTAAATCGTGGTCAAAATTTCCTTTCCCGATAAAATCCGAAAATGCCGTTTCTGTATGGCATTGGGTGCATTGACCTTCCAATTGATTATTATGTGGGTCGTCATGACAAGAAACACAATCGTTAAATGACAGGTCGGTGAATTCTTGAAAGTCCTTGCCATTTCTCGTCGTCATTTGATGACATTCAAGACAATCAACATTGGCATGTTCTCCTTCTAGCTTAAAATCGGCCACATCATGGTCAAACTTGGGTGCTGGTGTAAAACCTTCCATATCATGGCAATCAACACAGGTATTGGATAAGGTTTCTTGGTGATAATCTTCATGACAGGATAGACAGGTTTCATCCAACCCCAAAAATGTTTTCTTTCTTTTTCTTATCTCGTCATCGGCAATATTTTCCGAGACGTGGCATTTTCTACAATCAACTTCTTCGTGGGCACCTTCGAGTTCATAACCCGTTAGGTCATGGTCAAAATTGTCCTCATCAAAACGGACCATGTCGAATTTACGACCATGATGATCGCTATGACATTCAAAACAATCTTTTGCCTTTACCGCGGATTCCGCATGATAGCCACTTTTATTATTGATAAGTGATTGAATTTCGGTATGGCATTCCAGACATTTTCTGTCAGAAACCTTATCTCCCAAGTCGTGACATAAGGTACAATTGCTCATCCCTTCCAATTCAGCATGAGATTCAGATAAGTCACCAGGGGATATTTGCCCATAACCAAGGGTTAGGGTCAGCAATGAAAGTAATAGGGTATGTTTAAGAATTTTATTCAATCCATTTATTTGTAAGATTTCATAGTATGCCCAAAGCGTTTGGAGACTTCAATCCCGGCATTTTGTAAAAAGCTGGTTGGCAGCTCACCACCTGCAAAAATATATACCAGGTCATTTTCAATCTCCATGGCTTCGTCATCTTCGGTATTTATCAATACGCTTTTGCCTTTTATTGACACTAAGTTTGAATTATATAAGACTTTAATTGAAGCGTTGGCTATAGCCTCTTCTATTTTATCCCTGTTTTTGGGTTTTAGCCTAGAAAATTTATCTTTTCTATAGGAAAGGATTACCTCATTTTCATCTATAAGGAGTAAAGCGGATTCTATGGCAGAATCGCCACCGCCGACCACAATTATTTTTTTATTGGAAATTTGTTCAGGTTCCAATAAACGGTATGCCACTTTTTGACTTTCCTCACCTGGAACTCCTAATTTTCTTGGTGTTCCTCTTCGACCTATGGATAAAAGTACCTGGTTGCACAGGTATTCTTGGCCAGTATTCGTAGTTACTTTGAATATTTCATCCTCGACAGGAACGATGCTATCAACTTTAGTGTGTTCAATTATTTCCAAATCATGTTCAGAGATGATTTTTTTCCATAATTGCAGTAATTCGTCTTTAGAGGTATCATATAGTTTGGCCTTTCCGTGAAGCGGAAGATTCATCGGTGCTGTCATGACGATTTTAGATCTTGGGAAAGTATAAACCGTTCCTCCTAAAGAGTCTTGTTCTAACGTAATTGATGATAGCCCATATTCTTTGGCGGCCAGCGTAGATGAAATTCCCGCAGGACCAGCGCCGATAATCACTACATCAAGTACATTGTCTTTGGATGGTTTTTTGTTTTTGGCAATGTTTTGCATAGCCTGTTGCCCTTGCTCGACACTATTTTTTATTAACCCCATACCCCCCAATTCTCCTGCAATGTACATGCCTTTGATATTGGTTTCATAATTCTCACTAACATGCGGAAGGTCAACTCCCCTTTTTTCAGTTCCAATCTTTAGGGATATGGCTTCTACTGGGCAAGCATGAAAACATGCCCCGTGTCCTATGCAATTTGAAGTGTTAATGACAGTGGCTATGCCATTTACAATACCTAGAATATCCTTTTCCGGACAAGCTGTTATACAGGCACCACTGCCTATACAGCTGTTTAAATCAATGGATGGGTATAGGGAAATGGGTTCAAAAAGCCCTTCTTCCTTGGCAATAGCAACCTTCTTAACAGTTTCTATCGTCTTTCTGTTCTTTTTTCTGAGATAGAAGAATACTGTTAATGCACAAAGTAAGAACACCGTGCCATAAACAAGCAGTTCTTCCAATAAAACTTCATTCATCAGATTGTATGTTAGGTTGAATTAGTTTAAACAATTAATAATGGCTATACCCTACCTTATTAAAATATCCATTTATAACCAAAAGCCACGGTAACCCCTATATGGATAACAACAATGACCAGCATAATCAAGGCAAAAGGCATATGGGCGACATGCCAATACTTGAACAATCGCTGCATGGTTTGTAATCGCCCGATTTTTTTGGAGAGTAAAATTTCACTTCTGACCATTTTCATAATGCTCTTTCTATCCGATTTTGGAAGGTCTTTCCGATTCAAGACTTTCTTCAAATAGCTCAATTTCTTTCGATTTTCCGTCGTATTCCCTTCACTCATTAAATCAGAAATGATATCCAGAGTATTCGATTCCAAGTTGAATTTTTGGTGTAAAACCACGGCCAAGTCGATTTTCATTTCCTTAAGTTCATTCATGGTCATCTGTCTACCTTCAATAGTTTTAGGAATCTGATTATAGATAAATCTACCAGCAACACCACTTAGAACCACTGCAACCATACTCCAAAAAGCCACGGAAACAATTCCCCCGAACTTAAAGGCGGTGTGAAACAATACGAGTATGGGACCTAGAGTACATAAGAAAATATGGAATTCCAATAAATACTTTAAACGTATCTGTTTGGCCAAAAAATTATAGCGCTTTCTAGCGATGTAGACGGTAACCCCAAATAGAATCATTAGGGTGCCAATGATTCCGAGGCCCTGGCCATATATTCCACTAGGCTTGAACCAATTATGTCTGGGATGATAGAATCGTTCTTCCAAGGAAGTATTATAATAGGTGAAACCTATATAAAACAAATAAATGGTTGCAGCAACCGTGATTGTGACCATCACTGCTATATACGTTATGTGCACAGACTTTTTCAATACTATATTAACTGAATAATACCGATTATGTTATATCAAGAACGTTTTTTTACAAGAATATGGAGGGATAGGCATTCGATTCAGGTTTTTTGGCAATTTTTTTAATAGAGGTACTTGATACATAAAAATAGATTAGGTAACCCTGCTACGTTGCTCATCGGTCATCGGAATCTATGCTGTTTTCTTTTTGAAGCTATAAAAACCCATATTTGCTAAAATTATTCCAAAAACCTTTGAATAATTTTAGCAAATGGGTCGTATATTCGGTTCTTGTAATTATGGCATTAAATACGTTTGTATGACAATTGGTGTTTTTAAAGAAACATTGGGAAACAAGGTAGGATTAGTTCCTTCCGTAGTTGAAAAGTTTATTAAAAAAAAGGGTTATTCGGTCCTTGTGGAGTATAAAGCGGGAAGGAAGGCATTTACGGCAACCGCTGAATTTGAAGAGGTAGGCGCTAAAACATGCACGAGGGAGGAACTTTTTGAAAAGGCCGATATCCTTATATCCTTTACACCATTGTCAGATGATGAAATA
Organism: Maribacter sp.; assembly: GCA_049668005.1. Lineage (GTDB taxonomy): Bacteria > Bacteroidota > Bacteroidia > Flavobacteriales > Flavobacteriaceae > Maribacter_A. The sequence goes on along the minus strand of JBATIW010000533.1, from coordinate 2,599 downwards.
CGCTTGATAAGACCAGGTTGTGTTTATATCTCACATTTTAAACCCTATGTTTATAAAAGAGTAGCAGAAAAGTTGGAAGAACAGAATATATGGGCCTTTAGTTTGGATATGATACCAAGATCTTCCATTGCGCAATCTATGGACGCATTATCTTCAATGTCATCAATTGCGGGATATAAGGCAGTATTAAAGGCTGCAACGATGTTACCCAGATATTTGCAGATGATGATAACTTCTGCCGGAAGTATAAAACCTGCCAAAGTTTTCGTAATAGGAGTAGGTGTTGCAGGATTACAAGCCATTGCAACCGCGAAAAGACTTGGGGCAGTGGTTAAAGCAATCGACCCAAGACCTGAAACAGAAGATGAGGTCAAAAGTCTGGGTGCTAAATTTTTAAAGGTCGAGGAGTCAGATGAAACAAAGCTGGGTAATGGTGTTCAACTTAGCCCAGAATATATTGTTAAACAACGTGAGCTGATTGCCCATACCATTGCCAAGTCCGATGTGGTCATATGTGCGGCTACCGTGAGAGCTGCCAAAGCTCCGATTATCGTTACCAAGGAAATGGTCGAAACAATGAGAAGAGGGAGCGTAATCATAGATTTGGCGGCAGATGCAGGGGGCAATTGCGAATTAACGGAAAACGATAAGACAGTCAACCATAATTATGTGAGGATTGTAGGGGATTCCAACCTCTCCGATGGCGCCGTGGTAGATGCCAGTACACTCTTCGCAAACAACGTGTACAATTTTTTAAAATATATTTCCAACAAGGAGGATTTGACGATACGGACCGATATGGAAGAAGACGAAATATTTTCATCTTCTTGTATCGCAAGACCTCATTAAACTTTTAAACAATGAATGAAATTATTGCCTTTTTTGAGCAAAACATAGAAATTATTTATTTGTTGACCTTCGCAGTTTTTCTTGGTTTTGAGGTTATTTCAAAAATTCCGACTGTTTTGCATACGCCTTTAATGTCAGGGTCAAACGCTATTAGTGGAGTAGTTCTGATTGGTGCTATTCTGCTGATAAGGGTTACAGAACCCACTAATTATTTTCCGCTGATCATGGCAAGCTTAGGGATTATTTTAGGCACCATTAATTTAGTCGGGGGTTTAGCCGTTACTAGCAGAATGTTGGAAATGTTCAATAAGAAAAAAAGGAAATAAGGTGAATATAGTTATACTGGATGGCGTATTATTTATAGCGTCGATTTTATTGATAGTAGGGCTTAGAAAATTATCCAACCCTGATTCTGCCAGTAATGGAAATAGTTTGGCCGCAATAGCCTTGTGCTTGGGAGTACTCGTTGCCTTGGTTTATCCCTTGGAAACCCAAAATAACAACTATTTATACATCGCAATTGGTATTTTTGTTGGGGGACTTATTGGGATCATTTCGGCCAAGAAAGTTCCTATGACCGCCATGCCTGAAATGGTTTCCTTATTTAATGGTTTTGGAGGCTTATCGGCAGCGCTTATTTCAGTGGTGTGGATGGTAAACAATAATTTCGCTGGGGAAACCACCGAAATTGGTATTGTTCTGCTGAATCTTTTTCTTGGCCTTGTAGCGTTTATCGGAAGTATGGTGGCATATGGTAAACTAAGCGGCAGGTTAAAAGACGAACATTTAAAAATACCTTTTAGCACTGTAGTGAATATTGTTGTACTGTTAATCGCCATTGGCCTAATACTTGTTTTTTCATATAATGGATATCTTAGTACTTCGCAGACGATTCTATTTTCCGTACTCTCATTGTTTTCCGGTATCACATTTGTCGCTCCCATCGGAGGAGCGGACATGCCTGTGGTAATAGCCACACTGAATGCCTTAACAGGAATCACTGCTGCGATATCTGGAATTATAACAGATAATAAATTGATGCTGCTTGGCGGTGTCTTGGTTGGTTCTTCAGGTATTATATTGACTGTACTGATGTGTAAAGCTATGAATAGGCATGTTTTAAGTGTATTTTTCGGTAATTTTTCCAATACCAAAAGTGCGGGTAATCAAGTGGAAGGAAATGCAAAAGAGATTTCAGCCGCTAATTTGGCCATACAACTGGCTTATTCCCAAAGGGTATGCATTATTCCTGGCTATGGTATGGCGGTCGCCCAAGCCCAAAAAGTTGTTAAGGAGCTTGAGGAAGTCTTGGAAAAGAGAGATGTGGAATTTAAATATGCCATACATCCGGTAGCCGGGAGAATGCCTGGGCACATGAACGTTTTATTGGCCGAAGCGGATGTTTCCTATGATAAATTGTTGGATTTAGACGACGCCAATAGCTATCTGGAATCAACGGATGTTGCCATTGTAGTTGGTGCCAATGATGTGGTCAATCCGTCTGCCTTGGAGGACCCGTCGAGTAAAATTTATGGTATGCCTATTTTGAATTTAGCCAAGACCAAAAATGTAATTGTTTTAAAAAGAAGTATGAGCCCTGGATATGCTGGTATTCAAAATCCCTTGTTTTTTAAGGAGAACACTAAAATGTTGTTTGGGGATGCCAAAAAAAGTATTGAAATCATTTTAAGGGAATTAAAGGATGTTTAATCCCGACTTCTTATAGTTACCCTGCTAAATTTATCAATTG
>JBATIW010000532.1:0-3027 GCA_049668005.1 Maribacter sp. | reverse complement strand
CTGTTTTGGTAGGTATTCAACCCAGAGGAACTTTTGTTGCTGAAAGGCTTACAAAAATTCTCCAAGAGGAATATGGTGTAAAACATATTGATGTTGGTTTCTTGGACATTACTTTTTACAGGGATGACTTTAGAAGAGGGGATAAAACCCTTGCAGCGACACAAACCAAAATCGACTTTTTGGTAGAGGACAAAAAAGTGGTTTTGATTGATGATGTACTTTATACAGGTAGGAGCATAAGGGCCGCACTGACTGCAATTCAATCTTTTGGAAGGCCTTCTGAAATAGAATTATTGACTTTGATAGATAGGCGATTTAGCCGGCATTTACCTATTCAACCTAATTACAGGGGAAGACAGGTTGATGCTATAAATGAGGAAAAGGTAAAAGTGATGTGGGTAGAAAATGATGGTAAGGATGTAATTTATTTGATAAATAAATAAGTAATGAGCGAACTGAGTGTAAATCACTTATTGGGAATTAAATATCTGGATGAAAAAGATATTCAGCTCATTTTTGAAACTGCCGATCATTTTAAAGAGGTTATCAATCGTTCCATAAAAAAGGTTCCTTCACTACGAGACATTACCATCGCCAACATTTTTTTTGAGAATAGCACAAGAACAAGATTGTCATTCGAACTGGCTGAGAAGCGTTTATCTGCAGATATCATCAATTTTTCTGCTGGGCAATCTTCCGTTAAGAAAGGGGAAACTTTAATTGATACGGTAAACAACATACTTTCCATGAAAGTGGATATGGTGGTGATGCGCCATCCCAATCCTGGTGCGGGTATATTTCTATCAAAACATGTGAGCGCATCTATTGTCAATGCTGGCGATGGTGCACACGAACACCCTACACAGGCCTTATTGGATTCTTTTTCCATTCGTGAAAAATTAGGGGATGTCGCAGGTAAGAAAGTCGTTATCGTTGGTGATATTCTACATTCGAGAGTCGCTTTATCGAATATTTTCGCTTTGAAACTTCAAGGAGCACAAGTTAAGGTATGTGGTCCAAAGACGTTGATTCCCAAACATATTGATTCTTTGGGTGTTGAGGTTGAAACGAATTTGAGAAAAGCCTTGAATTGGTGCGATGTAGCAAATATGTTGCGTATTCAGAACGAACGTTTGGACATTAGTTATTTCCCTACCACTAGGGAGTACACCCAACAATTTGGTGTGAATAAGGCACTTTTGGATTCCTTGGACAAGGAAATAGTGATAATGCACCCAGGACCTATAAATAGGGGTGTTGAAATTACTAGTGATGTTGCGGACTCAAAACAGTCCATTATTTTGAATCAGGTAGAAAATGGGGTTGCCATACGTATGGCCGTAATTTACCTATTAGCTTCAAAAATAAAATAAAGCTATATGATATTTGATAAGGATGGCACAACGACCATAATTTTCCAAGAAAATATTTCGCTTCAGGAGTTTTTAAGAAACCTTAGTAAGGGATATTCAAAGGTGAGCAATGATAACATCATTGTGAATCTTTTCTCATTTTCGAAGCTTACTTCTGGGGATATTTTGGAGTTCCTTCCAATTTCCAATCAACATCGTGGTGCTAAAAAATCCTTCGTATTGGTTACAAACAAGGTTTCCTTTGAGGAAGTTCCTGAAGAAATTTGTGTAGTGCCTTCTATTCAGGAGGCTAAGGACATTATTGAGATGGAAGAAATAGAAAGGGATCTTGACCTGTGAAATTAAATGTTTTAGGTTGTTATGCAGCAACACCAAGAGCCCTTACCAATCCTACTTCCCAAGTATTGGAGATTAAAAACCATTTGTTTTTAATAGACTGTGGCGAAGGTACCCAAGTACAGCTTCGCAAAAGCAAGATTAAGTTTTCGAGAATCAATCATATTTTTATTTCGCATCTACATGGTGATCATTTTTTTGGTTTACCGGGATTAGTCTCAACCTTTCGGTTATTAGGACGTGAAAAGGAGATGCATATTTACGGCCCTAAGGGTATTAAGGAAGCTATTACCCTACTTTTAAAATTAGGAGACTCATGGACCAATTACCCTTTAAGGTTCCATGAACTCACCGCTCGTGTTTCAGAGTTGATCTTTGAGGATGGAAAGGTTACTGTGGAAACGATTCCTTTAGATCATCGTGTGTATACCAATGGTTTTCTATTCAGGGAAAAAATGGGGGAGCGCAAATTGAATATTGAAGCAGTGGCAAATTTTAAAATCAATAAATGTTACTTCCAGAATATCAAAAATGGCAAGGACATTACTTTGGATGATGGAACGGTTGTACCCAACAATAAACTTACTTTTGACCCACTCAAACCCAAGAGCTATGCCTATTGTAGTGATACCGGCTACTATCCAGAAATTATCGGTCAGATAAAAAATGTTGATACACTTTACCATGAGTCCACTTTTTTGGAATCCGAGGCACATCTTTCTACCAAAACCAAACATGCAACTGCGAGAGAGGCGGCAGCTATTGCAAAAAAGGCTGATGTTGGCACATTGATTCTTGGGCATTATTCCACCCGTTATAAATCCATAGCACTTTTTAAAGAAGAAGCCGAAGAGATATTCCCAAATGTTGAGTTGGCGGAGGATGGCAAGATTTTTGAATTTTAGGTCCCAGCAGTGTAATTATCAAATTGCAAGTGTGGAATTCGGACCTTAAAAAAACACCTTAATTATTCCCTATTACCTATCTTTTGTAGAACTTTGTTTATCTTGTTTTAAGATTTCATAAAATGGAAAAAGACTTAGGCAATTATAGAAAATCATACGAAAAAAGTGACTTGAAGGAAGATGCTATTTCAGATAATCCCATGGAGTTATTTCAAAAGTGGTTTTATGAAGTTGAGGCTTCAAATACTGTTGATGAGACAAATACCATGGCTGTTGCTACCATTGGTTTGGATGGCTATCCAAAGACAAGAATGGTGCTTTTAAAAAGATATACCTATGAAGGTTTTATCTTTTATACCAATTATGAAAGTGAAAAAGGTAAATCCATTGATGTAAACCCCAATGTTTGTCTT
>JBATIW010000531.1:0-2716 GCA_049668005.1 Maribacter sp. | reverse complement strand
GATAAGAACACCACCAAACCACCACGCCAACCCATAGCCAACATCACAACAAAAGTAACTGCGATAATAGCACCAATTAGATGCAACAAAAGTTCGGAGACCTTATGCGAAGCAGTTTCGCCATAATTACGTGTAACCTCAACATGAACATCATCAGGAATCAAGCTCTTCTTCAAATGTTCAACTTTGTCGATAATAATATCAGAAATCTTCATAGCATCAGCGCCTTTGCGCTTTGCAATAGAGATAGTTACTGCAGGATATTCCGAATTGTATTTTTGGGCATTAACGCTGGCCTGCCCAAAACCTAAGGAAACATAATTCTTAGGAAGTTCGGGGCCATCTTCCACCACAGCAATCTGCTTTAAATAGATGGGTCTATTTTGCTGAACTCCAACCACTAAATTCTCAACATCATCCACCGATTCGAGAAACTTCCCGGTAGTTACCATAAATTCGGTATCGTTCTTATCAAAAGAACCGCTGTTCAGTTGTTGGTTGTTGGCCTTTATCATTTGGGCTACAGAAAGGAAGTCCAAACCACTTTCAGCCATTTTTTCCTTGTCAAGAACAACACGTAATTGTCTATTTCGCCCCCCTATTTTCTGCGTAGCCGAGACATCATTTATCTTTTCTATTTCATCAGTAAGTTCTTGGGCAATTTGCTTAATGCGATAGTCATCGTAACTATCACTCCATAAAGTTAACCCCAGCATGGGTACATCGTCAATAGCACGGGTTTTCACCAAGGGAAAGGTAACCCCCTCGGGCATTTTATCCATATGCTTATTGATCTCGTTATACAGTTTTACAAACGAGCGTTCAATATCCTCTCCCACATAAAACTGCACGATGACCATGCCTTGTTCTTTCATTGAGGTGGAATACACATATTCTACCCCTTTAATGTTCGAAATGAGTTTTTCGAGTGGTTTCGTTACTCGTGATTCCACCTCGGTCGGGCTTGCCCCGGGATATCCCACAAATATATCGGCAATAGGCACATCAATCTGCGGCTCTTCCTCTCTTGGTATCAAAAAAGAGCTATACACCCCTATGACCATGAATACGATCATTAGAAGCACCGTTAATTTGGACCCTATAAATAATTTGGCGATTTTGCCAGCTAATCCTTCTTTCATTTTTTTTGTTTACTTTTTTGCTCCCCTCTTCAGACGAAGAGGGGAATGAATTCCACTTTAGTGGAAGAAAGGGGAGTTTGGAAACCTAAACCCTTGTGCTTTTACCCTAGCTCATATTCTTAAGATTCAGAGGCTCACTTTCAAACCCTCCTTAATGCCTCAAGGCTTGACACCTCCTTCATCTGATGGGAGGTGCTTTTACTACTTATTGGATATTAATTTTCGCTCCGTTGTATAATTTACCATCGGCAGAAACAATGTATTGTTCATCTGATGACATCCCGGACAGTACTTCTACCTTGTCCCCAATTGTTCGTCCTAATCGCAACCAACGCAATAAAGCTGTATTACTTTGGCTCACTGTATAAACACCTGTTAATTGTCCATTGGTAACTATTACTTCTTTTGGAAGCATTACAACTTGGGTACTTTCAATGGATTCGGTGGGAAAACGCACTGTGGCATACATACCTGACATCACAGTTGCATCTGTTTTATCAAGCATTACTTTCACCATATATTGGCCCCCGGTATTTTTAGCGGATGTACTTATTTCAACGACTTTCCCTTGGATTATTTTGCCCAGGGATTTTAGAACCACATTAACATCGGTATCGGTTTTTATCTGAAGTATTTCAGATTCTGGAACCATGGCCAATACTTGGAATTTCCCCGGGGACTCAACCTCTAACAAGGGCATACCTGGATTCGCCATATCGCCAACATTGATGAATTTGTTCGTTACTGTACCGCTGAAAGGGGCGCGGATATTGGCATAGGAAAATTGGGCATTTACTTCATTTTTCATTTGCTTGGCACCCTCGAGTCTTGCCTTTGCCATAGTATAGTTCGCCGTAATATCATCGAGCTCTTTTTGCGAAGCACTATTTTCATTGAACAGGGCCGTAAACCTGTTAAAGTCTTTTTCGGCATTGCTGAATGCTGCAGTTGCTTCAGTGATACCTGCATTCACTTGGGCCAATTTTGCTGATAGATCAGTATTACTGATACTGATCAATTGTTGCCCTTTCCGCACCTGCTCCCCAACCTGCACATATATTCTATCAACATAGCCCATCATTCGGGTACTTAGGTTGGCGCTGTTTACGGCCTCGATCTTTCCACTTGTGGTTAAAAACGAATTGCTGTGCCCACTTGAGACAGAACTTACACTAACCGTAACTGCGGGGGAATTATCAGCTACTGTTTTTTTGTCCCCATCGCCACAACCAGTTGCCAAAAGTGCCAGTGAAAACAAGCCAATGATATATTTATTTTTCATCTTGATCTATCTTAAGTATTTACCTATTTTTTTATTCCTTGGTTAAAAATTGAACATATGCCAATGCATAATTGTTTTGATAAATGGTAGCGTAATACTCCAATTGCTTTTGCGCATATTGTGTTTCGGCCATCAACAATTCCGTTGTTTTCTCCAATCCTTGTTCGAAACGATTGGTTCTTATCCTTAGCGATTCCTTGGATTGTCGCAAGGCCAGTGCCGTAAGCCCCAAGTTGTTTTTAGCATCCTGAAGCATACGTTTGGCCCTATTCAACTCTACCTGACTTTCTGC
>JBATIW010000530.1:0-1941 GCA_049668005.1 Maribacter sp. | reverse complement strand
GTATTTATATATGAAGGCGATAACGATCTTGCAGTCAATAAAAGGCCAATGGAAATAATAGAGACAACCCTGGAACTCATTAAGAGGATAAGGGATAAAAACAGTAATGTCAAGATAGTCTTGATTGCCGCCAAGCCAAGTATTGTCAGATGGTCGTTAAAGCGTAAATACAAAAACTTGAATCGTAAATTCAAAAGACTTTGCAGGAAAGATAATATGCTGCAGTTTGCTGATATCTGGAAACCAATGCTTGAAGGAAGAAAATTAAAACAAGATATTTTTGAAGATGACGGTCTACATATGAATTCCAAAGGGTATCAAATATGGTATTCGGTCATAAAACCATTTATAAATCAATAAATTAACCTTAGTTATTAAAATCATTATGTTAAAATCCATTGTAACAAGAACATTGACCATAATATTTTTAGGCTTACTTGTAATGGCTTGCCAAGAGGAGCAAAAGAAACGGATCAACTTCCCTCCCACTGACTTGGCCAACGAAAATTTTGTTCCAAAACCTTTAAAAGTGATTGCTACGAACAAGGCATTCGGTCTGGATCGCTACACCGCTATTTATACTACCCAAGAAGTGGAGGGGTTTTCTGAAGTAGGACAATTTTTAGCAGATAAGATCAAAACGAAATTGGGTTTGAATGTATCTGTGAATGAAAAAGGTGATGAACCAATAGAACGAATAATTTATATAAACCAATCTGATAGTCTGGAACTCAATTCGGCTGAGGCATACCAACTTTATATCACCCAAGATTCGGTAATCTTAAATTCAAATACTGCGGAAGGAGCCTTTAGGGGCATTCAGACCTTGAGACAAATAATTCCCGATGAAAGTATTGATACTTTGGCGGAACAACGAATTTGGCCCATTCCTTCTGGCAAGATAATGGATAACCCAAATTTTGGATTCAGAGGTTCTATGTTGGATGTCGCACGACACTTTTTCAGTGTTGAAGATGTTAAAAAATATATAGATCTATTATCGTACTACAAGATAAATGTATTGCATTTGCATTTATCAGATGATCAAGGATGGCGCATTGAGATAAAATCATGGCCTAAACTTACCGAGATTGGCGGTAGCACAGAGGTAGGTGGCGAAGCTGGCGGGTTTTTTACCCAAGAGGATTATAAGGAAATTGTAGCTTATGCAGCGAAACATTATATGACCATTATTCCTGAAATCGACATGCCTGGCCATACCAACGCTGCATCGGTCTCCTATCCTTTCTTGAATGGAAATGGGAAGACCCCTAAACTATATGAAGGCACCCACGTAGGCTTTAGTACTTTCGACACAAGAAAAGATACGGTGTATTCCTTTATTGATGATGTGGTCCGTGAAATTTCCGCAATTACACCTGGCCCATACTTTCATATAGGAGGGGATGAGAGCCATGTCACTAAAAAGAACGATTTTAATTATTTTGTGGAAAAAGTAGAGAAAATTGTCCAGAAATATGGGAAGCGAATGATTGGTTGGGATGAAATTGCTTCCGCTGAAGTTGATTCTACTTCAATATCACAATACTGGTCAAACGGCAAAAATGCCCAAAAGGCGATTCAAAGAGGTATGAAAGTAATTCTTTCCCCAGCCAAAAAAACCTATCTGGACATGCAGTATGATACGCTTTCAAAACACGGGCTGCATTGGGCTGCCTATATTCCTGTCGACAGTGCTTATGTTTGGACCCCTGAGGAGTATCAAGGCATACCCATGGAAAACATATTGGGAATTGAAGCCCCGTTATGGTCAGAAACAATCAGCAATATTGATGAATTGGAATATTTGGCATTTCCCCGTGTCATTGGATATTCAGAGCTGAGTTGGTCTATTAAGGAAAACCGTAATTGGGAGAATTTTAAAGTTCGTTTGGCCAATCAGGCACCTTATTTGGACCGTATGGATGTTAAATACTATGC
>JBATIW010000529.1:0-2546 GCA_049668005.1 Maribacter sp. | reverse complement strand
CAAAGGCCTTAATCAAGTAGATAAAGCTCTTGGGTTTTATGAGCGGGTTCAGCTATTAAATGACAGCCTGCAAATTGAAGAGACGGCGAGGAAATTTCAAGAAATGGAATATGAGAAGATTGCCAGGATCGATAGTCTCGCTCAAGTTGAAGAAAAGCGCCTGGTACAAGAAGCTCATGTAGCAGCAATACGAAAAAAGGAGCAAGCTCGAAACATTTCATTTGTTATTGGTGGGTTGATACTCCTTATTGCCGGTGGATTGTATAGCCGTTTGCAATACATTCGTAAATCAAAAGTCAGGTTACAGCAAGAGAAAGATCGCTCCGAGAATTTACTACTCAATATCCTACCCGAAGAGATTGCAAACGAACTCAAGGAAAAAGGCAAATCAATGGCTCGCGATTTTGAATTGGTTTCAATCTTGTTTTCTGATTTTATTGGCTTTACTGAAGCTTCTGCCAAGCTAAGTGCTCATGAACTTGTAACCGAAATCAATGCGTGTTTCGAAACTTTTGATGGTATCATGGATAAGTATGGTATTGAAAAGATAAAGACCATTGGCGATGCCTATATGGCCGCCGGCGGATTGCCTGTTCCAACTAAGGATTCTGTTAGGAACACAATATTGGCCGCATTGGAGATGCAGAGTTTTATATTGAACAGGAAGGTTGCATTGAACGCACTTGGCAAGCATGCTTTTCAAATGCGAATAGGCATACATACAGGCCCAGTAGTAGCGGGTATTGTAGGTGTGAAGAAATTTCAATACGACATTTGGGGCGATACGGTCAACACGGCAAATAGAATGGAAAGCAAGGGCGAAGTGGGCAAGGTGAATATCAGCCAGGCAACCTTTGAGCTACTTAAGGATGACAAAAACTTTGTTTTTGAATCCCGGGGCAAAATTGAAGCCAAAGGAAAGGGAGAGATTGAAATGTATTTTGTTGAAAGAGCCACCCTATAAAGCGTACATCCGATAAAAAAATAAACGCCTTAAAACAGGCTTCTATTCTACCGACGTGCGTAATTTAAAATAATAAAGATGGAAGAAGTTTTTGAAAAAATATTCGAAATTGATTAATCAAGTAATTAAATTAAGACCTCTTAAAGCAGCTGATAAATTTCAATTGGCGCAACTTGCAAATAACAAAAAGATTTATGATAACGTGCGAGATCACTTCCCTTATCCATACAATGAGGATGATGCGAAGGCTTTCATAAACACAACGATTGAAGAAGATCCGAAACAAAATTTTGGAATAGAGTATGAGGGAAATATTTGTGGTGCAATTGGATTGATTTTACAAAAGGATGTTTACAGAAAATCCGCTGAAATGGGATATTGGATTGGGGAACCCTATTGGGGAAAGGGTTTCGCAACCAAAGCTATAGAACTAATCACGGAATACGGGTTTGACAATCTTAATCTTCTCAGAATTTATGCTGGTGTATTTGATTTTAATATTGCATCGATGAAGGTGCTTGAAAAAAATGGCTTTAAAAAAGAGGGGATATCTAGGGATGCGGTTTTGAAAAATGGACGGATTCGTAATGAACACAGATATTATAAACTGAAAAAAGAATGAAACGCCCAATAGTACTGGCCATAACCTGTAAACTGGGAGCAGGTTCGTTTTTGCATTTTTGGTTTAAACAAAAATGTTAACTTTAAAAGATAATTTCCCAGCTGAAAATTTTTCGGAATTTTACGCTACGTATTTTAGCGAAGCCATTACCTCCTAGCATATCATTAGCACAAATGCCCAAGAATGAAAAATAGGTATGAATAACAAATTAGTTTTTTGGGCTGGCATACTCGGAGTAAGCATTTTTGTCGTAGCATCCATTATTGGTGGTTTTCAAATGGACGCCTATGACCCAATTTCCCAATATATCAGTGAGACAATGGCCGTTGATACGCCCTATGGCAAAGAATTAAGATATTTTGGTTACATACCAAGTGGTGTTCTATTGACAATCTTCTCTTTTACCGCATTTCAAAAGTTTCCTGAATCCAAACTGATTAAAAGTGGGTTTTTGGGAATTGGTGTTTTTTATGGGATGGCAACAATTATTGTTGGCATATTTCCCTGTGATAAAGGTTGTAATCCAGAATTAATAGATCCAAGTATTTCCCAGATAATTCATAATCTTACAGGAATGTTGACCTATTTATGCGTCCCAATGAGCATTATACTTATTGGTGTGGGTTTGCAACAATTGAATATCCTTGCAAGACTCTCCAAAATTGCAGTTATATTCGGACTAACTACTATAGTGTTTATCGGTTTATTATTTGCCGAACCTTCCTCAAATCATGTAGGTTTATATCAACGAATTGTAGAGACTATATTTGTTCTTTGGATAATTGCCTGTGCCATTGCTATAAAAAACAAAATACCATTGGGTAATACGGAATGATAAATCAGAACTGCCTATCGGCAAACCAAGCTTGTTGTACATAACTGCTGTTGGTAATTCAAAAATGATATTTTAAAAATTAAAATAGTAAAAAGAGCAGTATGGAGCCAAACCCAAAAAAACAA
>JBATIW010000528.1:0-2749 GCA_049668005.1 Maribacter sp. | reverse complement strand
TTATAGGGCTATTGAAAGATATGGATATTATCTAATTATAAAAATATAGGTTATCTATATAAACAGTGATGCTTGCATCCCCAGCTACTAAATTGTCAAATAATATTTGAGTAACTTGTGATCTATCCATTGCAAAATCGTCTAATAAAATATCTACACTTACCCATTGACCTTGTGTTACCGTACCAAAAGTTTCCAAGTCTTCTTCTGCTGGGTCCAATACTGTATTTACAAGTTTAATCCCTAGCTCTGTTCCATCAGTTGTCCAATAATCAAAATGTACATGGGTCATACCAGTCAAATCAGTAGGATTTCCATAATCTGTTACGATTCCCGTGAAATCCAAATCAAAATACTTAATGGTATTGTTCCCTTCTAATTGAATTTCTTCAAAACCGGAACCAGACCATTCCGTTGGTAATTCACTAACAGTGATTGGTGTATATGCGTCACTGTATATTGAGATTACATTAGCAGCATCAATTGTTGGAGTAGGTGCTGCAGCACTTGGTTCTGTAGGGGGTGCACTATAGAAAAATAAATTATCCATATAAAGATCTGCTGTATTACCTAAAGCATCAAATAAAATTTGAGTAATTTGAGAACGGTCAATAGCATAATCATCTAATGGAATATCTACACTAACCCAAGTTCCTAGTTCTAGGGTCGCAGGAGATTCAATATCTTCCTGTGCTGGATCAACAGCAGTATTCACTAATTTGAGACCTAGTGTTGAAACATCTAGAGACCAATAATCAAAATGAACAAAATCCATTCCTGATAAATCTGTTGGATTTCCATAATCTGTAACAATACCTGTAAATTCTAAATCAAAATAATTGATTGTATTGTTTCCTTCAATCTGAATTTCTTCAAAACCAGAGCCAGACCATTCCGTTGGCAATTCACTAACAGTAGTTGGTGTATATGCGTCACTATAAATTGATATCACATTAGCAGCATCAATTGTTGGTGTAGGTGCGGCGACTAGTGGCATGGTAGGTTGACCATCATGGAAATAAAGGTTATCTATATAAACAGTGATGGTTTCAGGGACTAAATTGTCAAATATTATTTGAGTCACTTGTGATCTATCGATTGCAAAATCGTCTAATAGAATATCTACACTTACCCATTGACCTTGTACTACTGTACCAACAGATTCCAAGTCTTCCTGTACAGGGTCTACTGCTGTATTTACGAGTTTTATTCCTAGCTCTGTTCCATCAGCTGTCCAATAATCAAAATGCACATAGGACTTAGCTGTCAAATCAGTAGGATTTCCATAATCTGTTACGATGCCTGTGAAATCAAGATCAAAATACTTGATGGTATTGTTTCCTTCAACCTGGATTTCTTCAAAACCAGAGCCAGACCATTCCGTTGGTAATTCACTAACCGTAATTGGTGTATATGTGTCACTATAAATTGAAATCACATCTGATTCTGCTAATATTGGAGCTGGTGCAGCGGTTGTAGGTTCTTCAGCTTCAACTGGTGGGGGAGTTTCACCTGCCTCACCCAATATGATGTCATCAAAATAGTGTGTTGTTGGGGCATCCTTGTCACCATTGAAATTAAAAAACAGCACTAACCTATCGTATTTATCTGAATCACTAGATGAAAAATTAAATGTCAATTCTTCCCATTGATTGGCCACTGTTGTGGTGCCCATAACCTCTTTATTAATTGACCCATCAGCACTGTCCTCTAATTTTATGAGTATGGTCTGCTCAGCCGCTGGTGAATACACCTTAATTTTAATAGCTTGATTTTCAGAAAAATCAACCTTACTTGGCAAATCAAATAAGAAACCAGCAAAAGATTCTACACCTTCTGTTTGCGTATATTCAACAACTTTATCGGAAGTGTTTATTCCCGAAGCATCTGGGTTTTCAACAAAATCTATTGTAAAGGAGCCGTCTTTTTCTCCAAAAAAAGTAAACTCAGGGCCTCCACATTCAAAATCCAATCCAGCAGAAATGTCATCCACTACAGGGTCCTCTGGACAACCTTCAATAACCGGCAAAGGTTCTGGTGCAACATAGGCCGAAGGTGGTGGGGTGTCATCTTCTGTTTCACAAGAAATTATGATGCCCAAGATCACCAATCCAAAAATCAATGCTAAAAAGGGTAAACGTGTACTTGGTTTTTTTTGGGTGTTTCTATTCTTCTTCATTTCTCAATTTTTTAGTTAATCTAACTTATCGGTCATTAGTTATATCCATCGTTTTGAGGATAGCTTGTCCCCAATAGATCCATTTGTTGCTGAGGTATTGGCCAATTTTGCATGTATTCCCTAAGAATTACCTTTGGATTTCCTTCAGGGTACGACTCATTCATATTATCGTTGTTCATATGATCTAGCAAAAACTCATACAATTTACCGGTTCTTTTAAGAGTATACCAACGTTGCCCTTCAAATGCCAGTTCGCGAGCCCTCTCGTCCAAAATTGCCTGCATATCAATGGTCGCTATGGATGCTGCATTGGCCCTGTTTCTGACAATATTAATGTATTCTAAAGCTTTGGAATTATTGCTCAACATCAGCTGCGCTTCGGCACCGATTAAGTAGGTTTCGGCTAATCTGTAAATCATAATATTTTTATAGTGATTTCTATCTGTCGGTTCCACAGTTTCATCAAGGAATTTCAGGACCCCGGGGTTTTGTCTCCTATAGTAGAGCATAAATTCATTTTGATCAGTTTCACTGTTTTCATAAAGATCAAATGGATCGCCCAATTGTTTG
>JBATIW010000527.1:0-1713 GCA_049668005.1 Maribacter sp. | reverse complement strand
ATTGTACTTTCTTGTGCAGTAATAGCGGGAGGTTTTACGGTTACTAGTTGTAGCAAAAAATCTTCATCTTCCAAAAATGTATCAAGAGCTACAGGTTGGAAAATAAATGCCAAGGAAGGTGGTTTCCAATTTAATACTGACTTTAAGGAGCAAGAAACAGGACCTGGTCTTGTTTTTGTTGAAGGAGGTACTTTTACTAAAGGTAAGGTGCAAGATGATGTTATGCACGACTGGAACAACACTCCTACTTCACAACACGTGCAGTCCTTTTATATGGACGAAACAGAAGTTACGAATGTAATGTACCTGGAGTATTTGGATTATCTAAAGAGCGTTTACCCTCCTGAAAATCCAAAATATGCAAACATCTATAAAGGTGCATTGCCTGATACTTTGGTATGGAGAAACCGTTTAGGATTTAACGAAACCATGACCAATAACTATTTAAGACATCCTGCTTATGCAGAATATCCTGTTGTTGGTGTAAACTGGATTCAAGCAACACAATTTGCTGAATGGAGGACCGACCGGGTTAATGAAGTAATGCTGGAAAGGGAAGGCTATCTTTCAGAAGACGCCAAATATCAAGCTACAACTGGAGAAGTTGCAGGAACTTTTAGCACTGAAGCCTATTTGAATAGACCTGAATCTGTTTACAACGGGCAAATAGATTCCCTACAAGGCAAGATGAAAAAGGATAGCGTTAACACTTACGCTAAAAGAAGTACAGGCATCATTATGCCGGAATATAGATTGCCAACAGAAACCGAGTGGGAATACGCTGCTGCTGCACAAGTTGGGTCTAGAGAATACAATAACTACAGAGGTAGAAAAAAATATCCATGGGAAGGCGACTACACTAGAAGCGGACAACGTGTTGGCAGAGGTGATCAATTAGCCAACTTCAAACAAGGAAAAGGAGATTATGGCGGAATAGCAGGTTGGTCTGATGATGGTGCCGATATTACTGCGGAAGTAATGTCATATAAGCCTAATGACCTTGGTCTTTATGATATGGCTGGTAATGTTGCCGAATGGGTAGCAGACGTTTACCGACCCATTGTAGATGATGAAGTAAGTGATTTTAACTATTTCAGAGGTAACATTTATATGAAAACTGCCATTGGCGAAGACGGAAAAGTAAATATTCTTAGAGATTCCATAGTCTTTGATACCTTGCCAAATGGTAAAGTGATTGCCATGAATCTTCCGGGCGAAATTAAAATGGTCCCTGTAGATGAGGAAGAAACTTACCTAAGAACCAATTTCTCTACAAGTGACAATAGAGGCTATAGAGATGGTGACCCAAGTTCGTCCAGGTTCTTTGACAGATTCAGTGATGAAGAAGACGAGGATGATGCAAGAAAAATGTACGACTCTCCCAAACATAGTGTGGAGCGTGATTCTCTAGGAAAGTTAACACGTCAATACGACCAGTCAAATAACAGGACAACCTTGATTAATGATGAGGTTCGTGTATTCAAAGGCGGTTCGTGGAGAGACAGGGCCTATTGGTTAGATCCCGCTCAAAGAAGATATTTACCACAATATATGGCCACTGACTATATAGGATTCAGATGTGCTATGTCTAGAGTTGGTTCAAAATCAAAAACAAAAAATAAGACGGTAAGAGGCAAAAAAGCCAAATAGTTTTACTGGATATAAAAAAAAAGCCCTGACGAAATCGTCAGGGCTTTTTTTTATCTTTGAGTT
>JBATIW010000526.1:0-6485 GCA_049668005.1 Maribacter sp. | reverse complement strand
CCTTCAGAAAACGGGCATAATTTATCATGGAGAAAAGCACATCCCCAAATTCAGATTCCACCTTGTCAGCATTCCCTGATATCACCTCTTCTTTTAATTCGGCAAGCTCTTCTTGCACTTTCTCAAAGACCTGTTCAGGATTCTCCCAGTCAAAGCCAACACCTGCTACTTTATCCTGAATACGATTTGCCTTGACCAAGGCGGGTAATCCATTGGGAACACCTTCCAAAACACTTTTTTTCCCTTCTTTCAGCTTTATGTTTTCCCAATTTTGTTTTACCTCTTCCTCATCCTTCACTTTGACATCCCCATAAATATGAGGGTGTCTGTTTATCAACTTTTCACAAATGCTATTACAAACATCAGCAACATCGAAATCATTTGTTTCGGAACCAATTCTAGCATAAAAAACAATATGTAGCAACAGGTCACCCAACTCATTCTTAACCTCTACCAAATCATCCTCCAAAATAGCGTCACCAAGTTCATACGTTTCCTCTATAGTAAGATGCCTTAGCGTTTGCATGGTCTGCTTCTTATCCCACGGACATTGTTCACGAAGTTCATCCATTATGGTCAACAATCGGTCGAAGGCCTCTAATTGTAGTGCTCTTGATTTCATTGATTTGCTTTTGGCAAAAGTACAAATACAAATAGGATAATTCTGTGGGAAATATGTGCATTTTTAACTACCTTAAAACCTCAATTTTTAACAAATACATATGAAGAAGACCACATTTTTTCACGCTGTTCTTTTGCTATGTACATTTTTCCTGTTCATTGGAAAAAATATAGCTCAGAATACTTCCGGAATCTTTGAGGGCAATAACGATATCGGAAATGTAAATCATAAAGGTTCGGTAGAATTCAGTCCATCGGACAGCACATATACGATTTCCGGTAGTGGCACCAATATGTGGTTCAATACCGACGAATTCCACTTCGTTTGGCAAAAAACGGCTGGAAATGTTTCCTTGGGTGCAACTATTAAGATGTTGGGGGAAGGCGTTGACCCCCATAGAAAAGCATGTTTGATGATACGGCAGAGTCTTGAACCTGATGCCGCTTATGTTGATATTGCAGTGCATGGCGATGGACTTACTTCAATGCAGTACCGTAATACGAAAGGTGCTGAAACCAATGAAATAAAATCGAACATCTTAGCACCCCAACATGTTCAAATTCAAAAAATAGGAAACTATATTTCAATGCAGCTAACAGATGAAAATAACGATTTGCAATTAGCAGGTGGCCCTTTAAGAATGAGTTTCGAAGAACCATTTTATATTGGCCTGGGTGTTAGTTCCCATAACAATGATGTCATTGAAACCATACGATTCTCCAATGTTTCAATCAATACATTAACTGAAAACACCAACCAACCTATGAAAGTAGAAAGTACCCTTGAAATTCTTGATATTAGCACTACGAATAGAAGCGTTGTACACCATACAAAAAATCATATTGAGGCCCCTAATTGGACACCGGATGGTAAAACCTTGATTTATAATAGTCAAGGCTTGCTTTATACAATTCCTGTGAAAGGGGGTACCCCAGAAAAGATTCCAACAGATTTTGCGAACAAAATAAACAATGACCATGGTATTTCTCCGGATGGGACACAAATGGTCATCAGTGATCAGACCGAAACTGGACAATCATTGATTTATTCCATTCCAATTGATGGCGGTGTTCCAAAAAAAATAACCTCATTATCTCCCTCTTACTGGCATGGCTGGTCACCAGACGGGAATATGCTGGCCTACTGCGCAGAGCGCAATGGCAATTATGACATCTATACCATTCCTTTTGAAGGTGGTGAAGAAACACGACTCACAACAAC
Organism: Maribacter sp.; assembly: GCA_049668005.1. Classification (GTDB taxonomy): domain Bacteria; phylum Bacteroidota; class Bacteroidia; order Flavobacteriales; family Flavobacteriaceae; genus Maribacter_A. Next base: position 4,642 of record JBATIW010000526.1, on the reverse strand, counting down.
TGAAGGATTGGATGATGGTCCTGATTATTCCCCTGACGGAAAATACATTTATTTTAATTCAACCCGCACGGGAACCATGCAAATTTGGCGCATGAAACCTGATGGGTCTGACCAAGAACAAATTACAACGGATGAATACAACGATTGGTTTGCCCACCCATCACCGGACGGTAAGTGGCTGGTGTATGTTACCTTCAATACCGATGTGCCTGCAGGCGACCATCCACCGAACAAAGATGTTATGTTGAGACTTATGAATCTGGATACCAAGGAAGTTACGGTGTTGGCAAAAATATTCGGTGGTCAAGGAACCATAAATGTGCCCTCTTGGTCACCAGATAGTCAACGAATTGCTTTTGTGAGCTATACGCGTATTTAATATATGAATTCGTTATATACTTTAGACATGAACGTAAACGGTGTTCGAAAACTTTTTTTCCATTATGAACTTGGATCAGAACAAGAAAAACGCAATTGCATTTTATAAAATGGCATTTGATGGCAATCCTGAAAGAGCAGTTGAATTATACGTAGGATCACAGTATATTCAACACAATCCTTTAGTTGGCGATGGCACAAAACCATTTATCCCATACTTCGAACGAATGGCTAGGGAGTATCCCAATAAATCAATTGAATTTGTTCGCGCCATTGTCGAGGGTGACCTTGTTGCCTTACACACACATCAAACTTGGCCGGGAAATGAGGAATATGTAACCATGGATTTCTTTAGATTTGAGAACGACGGTAAAATCGTGGAGCATTGGGATGCCATGCAACAAATTCCGGAATATTCAGCGAATGGTAACACCATGTATTAAGAACTACCCTATAAAATACCCACTTTGAAAAAGTTTCTCATTTTACAAATGCGCCCTGAAATTGAAACTGCCGATAGTGAGTTTGAAGCCATATTACGCGTTGGTGGATTAAAACGGAATGAAGTACACCGCATTCGTTTAGAACAAGGTATTCCTACAATTAACATAGATGAATTCTCCGCCATCATTGCCGGTGGTAGTCCTTTTGATGTGAGTTTACCCCAAGAAAATAAAAGCCAGATCCAAAAAGACATCGAGACCTTTTATGACCAACTATTTGACCGTGTAGTACCAGCGGATTTCCCCTTTTTGGGAGCTTGTTCAGGAAACGGACTCCTTGGCAAATATTGTGGGGCCAAGATTTCTAAAAAATATCCTGAGCCCATAGGCAGTGTCGACCTTGTTGTAACGGATGAAGGGGTAAAGGATCCTCTTTTAAAGGGCTTACCAAAACATTTTATGGCCATGGTAGGTCATAAGGAAGCCTGTGATGATTTACCCAAAGGAGCAGTGCTTTTGGTGACATCCAAACCCTGCCCCGTTCAAATGTTCAGGGTCAAAAAGAATATCTACGCCACACAATTCCATCCTGAGGCAGATGCAGAAGAATTTATACTGCGAATCACGATCTATAAAAACCATGGTTATTTTCCCGCAGAGAAAGCAGAAGAACTGATTGCTTCCGTACGAAATTTAAACACGCCAATACCCAAAGAGATTCTCAAACGTTTTGTTGAAATGTACAGATCATCAAATTTCAGTTAAAAAACAATTTCCATATACAAGAAAATATATTTAAACCGTATTTTTAAATCAATCTAAAATCGAATCATCATGAGCTGGAAATATCTTTTCGATGCCAAGGAGTCCCAAGAAACCATAGATAGAATCAATCAACTGACCCATGAGACTTCCAATCTTTGGGGTAAGATGAACGTGGCCCAAATGCTGGCCCATTGCAATGTGGCCTATGAGTTGGTCTACACCGATAAACACCCTAAGCCAAAAGGATTTCAAAAATTCATGATCAAACTCTTTGCCAAGAATGTTGTTGTGGGGCCCAAACCTTATAAGAAAAATAGCCGAACAGCACCCATGTTCATTATAAGTGACCAACGTGTTTTTGATACCGAAAAGAATCGATTAATTGAACATTTAAAAAAGACCCAACAATTGGGAGAGGAACATTTTGATGGTAAAGAATCCCATGCTTTTGGGGTGTTATCAGCCAAGGAATGGAATACCCTGTTTTCAAAGCATCTAGACCATCACCTAAAACAATTCGGGGTATAAGCCTGCAAAAAAGCTATTTCACTAGATCGAACATTCTGGTGTACTTGACAATAAAACTATTGTTCAAAGGACTACCATCCTGTAGGTTGTGGTTATAAACCACAAACAATCCGGTATTGGCGCGTTGCAACCAACCAAACCTCAGGTTCGCCGCCCAAAGCTTATTAACAGTATTGTTTTGTACTAACCCTTGAATATAGATATTGGGTTTAAAGGAATAGGATAGCTGGCTAATAAAAACATTGGCATTAAAATCCCCTACGGGTAAATTCACCCTATTATACATATAAGTAAAAGCGGCATTCAATTTATCCCCTTGTCGCAGCGCCAAAGTTGCACTGTTCAGGTAACGTGTACCACCAAATGAACCCCCGATGACCGAACGAAGATTAAATGCAATGGGTTTACTTTTATTGGTCATCAGAATGAACTGTGATTCAGCATGTTTATAAATCCCTGGTTGTACAAATACATTCTCTGAAATTTCAAAAGCCTCTACAACGCCTTCTGTTGTAAAATTAACGCCGGTATGTATTTCAAACCCACTTTTATATTCCCAATGGTTATCTACATGCAGAAATCCGGTTTCTTGGAATCCATCAAAATTCCAATAACCCCGATAAGATACATGAGGCCGATGCTCCAGGATTTTAGCGTCTTTGTTTTTTGGCCTTAGATGATAAAGAACAAGCCCTTCAGGTTTTTTGAATGAGGATCGCAGCAAAAAGCCTACTTCTGGATTAAAACCCTGGCCAACTTCGGTATAGGCACCTCGAATCTCCCAATTATTCCATTTATAATCCGTTTGGAATTTAAAGGCATGCTCATCTTCAGCATCAACGGTACCCGAAGTTTTAGCAAAAAACCCGGACATCCTGGCTTTTCTACCAAGCCCTAACTTTCCATCCAAGGCAATGGTTCTATTAAAATCCCCACTGGTTTCCAAACCTTCACGATTTATAAGTACGGCACCAAGTGCCGACCTTCCCTTGAATTCATGGTTAACACGGGCAACGGTAAAATTGTTTTTTTCAATATTCGCATCGGCTACATCTTCTGTAAACATGGTCAACAATCCTACATTGGTTCGGTTTACCTTACCAGAAAGCCGTGCCCCACCTAGTATCGGGACCACATTCCCTTCTTCCCCAATACCTATCCTTCTACTAAAAAAAAGGTCTACCTCACCTGGACTACCTACACTGAACAATCCGGCATTTTCAAGAAAAAAGGGTCTTTTTTCAGGAAAGAATAAATTAAAACGATCGAGGTTCACTTGTTGCTGATCAACTTCTACCTGGGCAAAATCGGTGTTGTAAGTAAGGTCTAATGTCAAACTTGGCGTAATACTATATTTTATATCACCGCCAACTTCTGAATCGAAATTGGCATCGGTATCACCCTCAAAATCCTTCGAAAGTCGCCCTAATACGTACGGAATAACCTTCAGGTTTCCAGGGTTCTTAAGATCAAGACCAGTCAAGGTACCGGCCAATGAAAGTCGGTTTAAAGTAAAGCCAACTGGCATTTCAGCCCAATACACAATTTCGTTGGATTTTCTAATATTCCTTCGAAAATTGATACCCCAGTCCTTCCCCGCCTGAAATCTCAGTGTTCGCAATGGAATGGCAAACTCAGCACTCCAACCGAAATCCCCAACCTTGGTTTGAACTTCCCAAGAACCATCCCAGTTGATATTAAATCCCCCTATGGTCCCACCTTGTTGACGATTGGCGTTAAAATTCCCTTGCCCTTCATTGTCAACCTGTGCATCATACTCAACCCCTATTGAATTTGTTCCAAAGACGAACCCGTTTTGATTATCCTTGTAGGTGTCCAAAATAAATATAAAGGCATCGGTATTCACTAGATCCGCATCCCGTCGTGCATCGGATACGACCAATTTATTGGGTTGGGAATCATGGCAAACAACAGAAACATAAAAAGTAGCGTTTGTATAGGCAATGCGAATATCTGTTTTCTCGCTAGCGGGTTGCCCATAATTGGGCTGTATTTGGCTAAGAGACCCGATAGATTCAACCTTTTGCCAAACTTCATCATTCAAAACTTCACCATCCATTATGGGCTCTTCAGTTATTGCCACTGCAATCGCCGTTGGTCGTTCCTTGAGATTTAATGGGCTGTCTTGGGCATTGATAGTGCTTATTAGTGGAAAGGCACATAATAGGACGAATAACTTCTGTGATTTCATTTTGGGTGGTTTGGTAAAATCATGAAAAACCAAGGGCAGCCTTAATAGCTACCCTTGGAAATCATCTAAAAAAATATACATTCATTAACTTAATTCTTGCTGTACCAAATAATAGAAAGCTGGTCTACTCTTCATTCTTATCCCAGACATTTTCCCAGCTACTTTATGTATAGCCTTCATGGCCTTCTCTTTGTCAGTAATCCCCAATTTCTTTTCCGCAAAGTTTCTGCGTACCGTTTCCAATTCAGATGCATCCTGACCAGAAACCAAGAGGGCATCCTTGTTATCGACCATTGTACGTAACCGATTCACCAAG
>JBATIW010000525.1:0-7336 GCA_049668005.1 Maribacter sp. | reverse complement strand
TGGATGGTGTACAATCAATAAAACAACGTTTTGAGATTATAGGAAACGACCCAAAGCTCAATAGGGCTTTGGAAAAAGCCGTTCAAGTTGCCCCTACTGATATCTCTGTATTAGTAACTGGTGAAAGTGGTGTAGGTAAAGAGTCTATTCCAAAAATAATACATTCACTATCGCATCGCAAGCATGCGAAGTACATTGCGGTAAACTGTGGAGCTATTCCTGAAGGAACCATTGACAGTGAATTATTCGGTCATGAAAAAGGCGCTTTCACGGGCGCAACTTCTACCCGAAGTGGATATTTTGAAGTTGCCGATGGAGGTACCATTTTTTTGGATGAGGTGGGTGAATTACCCTTGACAACGCAAGTACGACTTTTACGTGTTCTTGAAAATGGGGAATTTTTGAAAGTTGGATCATCCCAAGTTCAAAAAACCGATGTTCGTATTGTTGCTGCCACGAATATGAATATGATTGAAGCCATCAAAAGAGAAAAATTCAGGGAAGATCTTTATTACAGATTAAGCACCGTTGAGATTAATATTCCACCACTTCGCGAGCGCAAAGAAGATATACATTTGTTGTTCCGAAAGTTTGCCTCGGATTTTGGACAGAAATACAAGATGCCCACCATTCGATTACAGGACGATGCCGTACAATTATTGCTCAAATACCGTTGGCCTGGAAATATTCGTCAACTAAGGAACATCGCAGAACAGATATCGGTTTTAGAGGAAGGACGAAATATTACATTGGCCACATTGAATAGTTATCTGCCGAATGCAGGCAATTCCAATTTACCAGCAGTTATTAGACCAGGTAAAAGTGAAAGTGATTTCAGTAATGAACGTGAAATACTTTATAAGGTTTTATTCGATATGAAGGGAGACCTAACCGATTTGAAAAAGTTGACCTTGGAGTTATTAAAGAACAAGGACACCCAAAAAGTACAGGAAGAAAATGAAGGTTTAATCCAAAAAATCTACGGTAATAATGGGGAAGGATTTCAAGAGGAAGAAAACACGACTATGGAGGTTTTACAGCTTCCCGAACCTCAAATAGAAGAAACCAACTATCAATCGCCTCAGGAAGATAAGTACCATTTTGCAGAGGAAATCGAAGAGGAAGAAACCCTATCTTTACAGGAAAAAGAAGTGGAACTAATTAAAAAATCCTTGGAAAGAAACCGAGGCAAGCGAAAGGCCGCAGCGGCTGAACTAGGAATTTCTGAACGCACCCTTTACCGTAAAATAAAACAGTACGATCTTTAACGATGGAATGCTTTAAAAAAATAGTATTGGTTTTCACCATTTTTATCATAGCTACTAGCTGTGGTATTTACAATTTCACAGGAGGCAATGTGGGAACCGCCCAGACCTTTCAAGTAAATTATTTTCAAAACTATGCCACCCAAAGTCCTGGGTCAACATTCGAACCAGGCATGGATCGTGATTTCACTCTTGCCCTCCAAGACAGAATACTGAACCAAACGAGTTTGGACCTTGTCAATACCAATAATGCTGATTTGTTGTATGAAGGGGAAATTGTTGAATATCGTATATCCCCCATGAGTGCCACTGCACAACAAACAGCTGCCCAAAACAGATTGTCAATTAGCGTGAAAGTCCGTTTTTACAATAAAACAAAGGAGGATGCTGATTTTGATAAACGTTTTTCCTTTTTCTATGATTATCCTGCAAATTCACAATTGTCATCAGTAAAGGATGAAGCGCACGAAATTATTTTCGAAAGAATTACACAAGATATTTTTAACGAATCACTTGCAGATTGGTAGGCCCTTATGAACGTACAGGATTTTACATATTTATTACAAAACCCTGACAAGGTTGTTACTCCCATACAGACCAAGCAATTGGAAGATGTATTGGAGGAATACCCCTATTTTCAAGCAGCCAGAGCACTTCAGTTAAAAGGCCTTAAAAACCTCAACAGTTTTAAATATAACAATGCCCTAAAAAAAACGGCAGCCTATTCCACAGATCGTGATGTTCTGTTCGACTTTATAACTTCCAAGGATTTCTTACAGAATACAATTGCCAATTCAATTTCGGGTAAGACCGATTTGAATGATAAGTCGGAGCCTGATGTGCAAGAATTACTTGAGGCAGGGAAAACAATACCTCTTATTGAAAAGTCAAAGGACAAACCATTACCTCAAGACGCAGATGATGCTGAACAAATATTGGACCCAAAACTATTCAAGTCAAAGGATCCAAAAGTTGATAAAGCCATTAGGGCAGAAAAAGAAAAAGCTAAAAAAGAACTTGAAATCGGTAAACCTTTACCTTTTACAAAACAGGAGAAACATTCATTTAGCGAATGGTTACAATTGGCCTCTATGAAAACGATTGAACGAGACCATGGAAAGTTGAATAAAAATATTTCAGATGAGGAGGACATTGATTTCCCATTGGATAAAGATGTGCTTAAAAAGAAAAAATTTGAACTCATTGATAAATTTATTGAAAACAATCCGAAAATAGTCCCCACTAAAAAATCACCCTCTAAAGTTGATATGACCGAATCCATAAAATTGGATAAGGACGAGTTGATGACAGAGACTTTGGCAAAGGTATATTTAGAGCAGAAAAAGTATAAAAAAGCCATTCAAGCATACAAAATTTTAAGTTTGAAATATCCGGAAAAAAGTGGTTTCTTTGCAGACCGTATAAAAGCGGCAAAAAAAATACAACAAGATAATACCTAATAGTAATGAGTACATTTACAATATTCTTGATTCTTATCATCTCGGTTTGCTTTCTTTTGGTGTTGGTGATTATGGTTCAAAACCCTAAAGGCGGTGGACTGTCTTCCTCTTTCGGAGGTGGTGGCAGTCAAGTAGTTGGTGGTGTTAAGAAAACGGGCGACTTTTTAGACAAGAGTACTTGGACACTAGCCATCGTATTGGTCGTTTTGATTTTAGCATCGAACATTGCATTAAAAGGAAATTTTGGTGATGCGGATTCTAAATTATTGGAAGGTGATGCTATTGAAGAAACTGTTCCAGAAGCGGTGCCTGAAGAAATACCTGCTCCTGCAACAAATACGGACAATACAACAGATGGTCAGTAGACTATCTACTTAAAATAGAATAAAATGCCAGCCTGAATGACAAGCTGGCATTTTTGTTTTACAATATGTCAGTTTTTATAAAATGGCATAATTTCTGACTAACTAATGGAGTAAAATATAAATCAAATTAAAAATTAATAAATATGGCTAAAGTTAGCATTAAACCATTGGCAGATAGGGTTCTTATTGAACCAATGGCAGCAGAGACCAAAACTGCATCTGGCATTTATATTCCCGACACCGCAAAAGAAAAACCTCAAAAAGGTAGAGTAGTAGCTGTAGGTCCTGGAACAAAAGACGAGCAAATAACCGTAAAAGTTGGTGATACCGTACTTTATGGAAAATATGCCGGCACCGAATTAAAATTAGATGGTACAGATTACCTTATGATGCGAGAAAGTGACATCCTAGCGATTATATAATCAAACCTGTCATTCCTGCGAAAGCAGGAATCCACAATAAACGTATACTAATTAAAAAGATTCCTGCTTTCGCAGGAATGACAAACAAATAAATTATGGCAAAAGATATAAAATTTGATATTGAAGCACGTGATGGACTCAGAAGAGGTGTTGATGCCTTGGCCAATGCGGTAAAAGTAACTTTAGGACCTAAAGGTAGAAACGTAATCATAAGCAAATCTTTCGGTGCTCCTGTAGTGACCAAGGATGGAGTTACGGTCGCCAAGGAAATTGAGTTGGTTGATGCTTTGGAAAACATGGGCGCCCAAATGGTGAAGGAAGTAGCTTCTAAAACCAATGACCTTGCTGGTGATGGTACAACTACGGCTACCGTTCTTGCGCAATCAATTGTAAAAGAAGGTCTAAAGAACGTTGCAGCGGGTGCTAACCCAATGGATTTGAAAAGAGGAATCGACAAGGCAGTTGATGCTATAGTCGCCGACTTGACAAAACAGTCCAAAAAAGTTGGTGATTCTTCAGAAAAAATAAAGCAAGTCGCTTCTATTTCATCAAATAACGATGAGTCTATTGGTGACTTGATAGCCAAAGCTTTTGGTAAAGTTGGTAAAGAAGGAGTTATCACGGTTGAAGAAGCAAAAGGTACAGATACTTATGTCGATATCGTAGAAGGTATGCAATTTGACAGAGGATATCTTTCCCCATATTTCGTTACTGACTCTGAAAAAATGATCACTGATTTAGAGAATCCTTACATTCTTTTATTTGATAAGAAAATCTCTTCAATGAAAGATTTGTTGCCTGTTTTGGAACCAGTTGCACAATCAGGAAAACCACTTTTGATCATTGCTGAAGATGTGGATGGCGAAGCATTGGCCACATTGGTAGTGAACAAACTTAGAGGTTCTTTAAAAATCGCTGCTGTTAAAGCACCTGGATTTGGTGATAGAAGAAAAGCGATGCTAGAGGATATTGCCATCTTGACCAAAGGAACCGTTATTGCTGAAGAGAGAGGATTTTCTTTGGAAAATACTACCATTGATATGTTGGGTACCTGTGAGAAAGTAACCATAGACAAAGACAATACAACTATCGTAAATGGTGGTGGTGTTGCAAAGAATATCAAAACAAGGGTAAACCAAATTAAATCACAGATAGAAACTACTACTTCTGATTACGATAAAGAAAAACTACAAGAACGTTTGGCCAAATTGGCAGGTGGGGTAGCTGTTCTTTATGTAGGTGCCGCTTCGGAAGTTGAAATGAAAGAAAAGAAAGACAGGGTTGATGATGCTTTACATGCTACTAGAGCCGCTGTTGAAGAAGGTATTGTTGCTGGTGGCGGTGTTGCCTTGCTTCGTGCCAAAGCTGCACTTACAAAGGTGAAAGCTGAAAATGCCGATGAGGAAACAGGATTGCAGATTGTGGCAAGAGCTATTGAATCACCATTGAGAACTATCGTTGAAAACGCAGGTGGTGAAGGTTCCGTTGTGGTAGCCAAAGTACAAGATGGCAAAGGCGATTTCGGTTTTGACGCCAAATCAGAGACCTATGTTGAAATGTTCAAGGCAGGAATCATTGATCCAACCAAAGTAACAAGAATTGCATTGGAAAATGCAGCTTCTGTTGCAGGTATGATTTTGACGACTGAATGTGCATTGACTGACATTAAGGAAGATACTCCTGCTATGCCTCCTATGGGAGGTGGTGGCGGAATGCCTGGAATGATGTAGACACGCATTATTTCAATTAATGTATTATTAAAAAGCCTCCCATTAATTATCGGGAGGCTTTTCTATTTTGTAGGGGAACTTTTAATTTATTCATAAATCCCAGCTTCCGGGTAAAATGCGCCAATTGAGAACCAGTAGGCAATAAAAGAAGCCGTTGGTTTCAGTTCATCCCCTTGTCTAGGACCTGAAATTGCTTCTCCAAATACATTCCATACCGTTCCTTCATTATCAGTGAAAAATCCTTCGGAGTTATTATAAGAATATTCATATTGCAGGGAACTATTTGAGGTATCCAATTCAAAAGAAACTATTGTGGTATTGTCTCCTACCAATAATAGCTCCACGCCCTTGTAAGCATCCCTAATAGCGTTGCCATTTCCAAAAGTATTGAACCTATATACTTTGGCTTCATCGTCATTAATAATAGAATGTACTCGCTCCTTGGCCGGAATTCGGTTATCTAATTTTGTTAGCGGAAAAATCAAATAAGAATTGTTGGTCCTATAGTCCCCATAAGGATAAACGCCATAATTTCTCGAGAAACCCGTATTTGTTGTCAATACCTTGGTATCAGGATACATGGTTTTCCAGACGCCCCATGTAGTTTCCAAAACGGTTACCAAATCAGGCCTTTCCCCGATCAAACTTCCGTTGATACATTGTAATCCTACTTGCGACCAATTACTATTGGTAGCCCTATCATAAGGAATTAAATTGTTATTGTATAATTTACCCGAAACCCCAAAGCTTGTTTTACTACCATTTACTATGTTACTCCAGCCAATAGACGTTCCCGTTAAGGGACATAATGATATTGCCACCTCAACCCCATTGACATTGTCATTGACTATCTCATGCCAATCCAAAATAAAATGTGGGTAAGCTTGTGTTACCTCCCCAACTTTTATACCAACAACCAACAAATTATCACTTAAGATTGAGGAAGCATTTTCAGCGGAGGCAAAATTAGGCGCGTCTATTGAAGGTATCCCGTCTTTCCCAGGCCCCCCATCCCTGATTTCTGAAATTGGATACAACCATTCACTACTATTATTAGGTTCACTATTAGTAGGCAATTGCCTATTTTGATCAGCCGATGCATCACTACTACTGCATGAAATAATAAGTAACACGACAAATAGAATTGTTGGAATTTTCTTTTTCATAGCCTCTTTTCTTAATTATAAATTATTCTTTATAGCACTTTTTTATTTTCTATGTTGGGATTTAATCCATTTCTTTTTGTAGCCAAGTTGAAATGAAATCCACTTGTAATTCTATACGTAGGGGTCAACTGTGTTCCGTCAACATTTCCAATTAATGGAAGCTCCGCTTTTAATTGAAAGCGTATAGTTGGACTAAACTGTATACCAATACTTGGGATAACAAATAACCAATTACCCCCGGTATTATCCAATTCATTATTATCAATAATATCCTTTTTCGCTTTTCTATATTTAAATGAAATACCGGGATTAGTGATTGTATTAAAGACTAAAATTTGGTCTGACACTCCTAGAAAAATTTGAACTTCATCACCGTATTCATACCTTGAAGCCCCATCTAAATAATCTTTGTTCTGGCCGGTAAGCCTACCAATAATTCTTCCTGAAAATGTGGCCGATGGTCTAAAATTAAAATTCTTTGAAATTGCTGCGTAGCTTATAAAGTCCCAAGCCCCGCTGCCCGGCTGCAGATCGGCGATATAAGTTATGCCACTACGATCTACTTCATTATAGGAGCCTAATGGAACTTTTGTACCTGCCCCAAGGGACAAATTACCTTTATCCCCTATAGCTTTGGGAAAATCATACTTTAATAAGAATACAGCATCACCGATTCCAGTGGTTTGTTGTAGGTCTGTATTACCGAATTGGTTGATGGCCCTTCTTTGGTTCACCCAAGTGAACAAGGTTTCAACAGAAAGCCTATCTGAAATTGAATACCCAATATTCAACAAGGCAGAGTGGGTTATTCGCTTTCTGGAATCGTCATCTAGTTTTTCCTTACCTGCATTTAGTGTATTCAGGTTATTGAAATCATAATTTAAGCCAAATTGAAGGTTTCCTTTTCCTTCATTGGAAAGCCCTAAAT
>JBATIW010000524.1:0-2309 GCA_049668005.1 Maribacter sp. | reverse complement strand
GTTAAAAAGGGGCGATTTCGGTGTCACTAGATTTTAAACCTTCTTTTAGGCCTTAAAAACAATGCATTTTTTTAAATATGGATAGTTCCTCTTTCTCCGCTTAGAGCAAAGCTCGATTTCTGAAAAGAAATCGGGCTTTTTTGTTTTCAGGAATGTCAAAAGCTTGTTTTTGTAAATGAGTGAAACTAAAAAAGTGAGACTGCGATAGCAAGATCGGGCTTTATTGTCACAAGGGCGTGATGGAGGGAACACCGCAGGTAATCCCTCTTTCTCGGCAAAAGAAAACCCATAACCAGAGTTATGGGTTTTTGTTTTTAAATATGAGCGATTATTGAATTGTAATGTTAATGGGAATTAATTGAAATTAAATTTTTATCAATATTTTCTTTTTATACAACCAATAACAGAGATACCATAAGAAGAAAAGTACAATGCCGCTCAAAATAAGATTGGCACCTAATCCACCCGTCCAACCAAATAAGGCGTTCGAAAATGGGAGAACAATTTTTCGGATAAGATCTGCACCACCAACATGGGCAAATAGATAAATAAACAATGGGTTCATGCCCACGATGGCGAAGAAAAGAACCCCTTTTTGGTACTTTTTGATATCGATGACCCAGTAACATAAGGCGAGTGCCAGTACTGACCACCCTCCGCTCGCAAATACAAAAGTACTCGTAGAAATACGCTTGATGATCGGGGTAATCGGGCTAAGTCCATATCCAATGATCAATCCTATAATCCCTGCAATCAACAAGGTCTGCATCTTTTTCTTGTTCGATTGATTACCCATCAGCAATCTACCGGCCAAGACACCCCAAATAGTATGTGCCGTTGTTGGAATGGCATTGAACATGGCCCAATGGCCGCCATCTTCCTCTCCTGAAATAAGAATATTGAACCATGCCCCAAAATTCTCTCCGGGAAGAAATGCCTGGTTAAAGCCTTCCAAGGGGAAAAATCGATACAAACCTTCTGTAATAAGAATTAGTAATACCGAAAAACCGAGCTGTACCATTGTCGGTTTCCTCATGATCAAAAAGGCCAAAATATAAGTTACGGACAGCTGTGCAAGCACATTTTGAAACCGAAAGACGATTTTTCCAGGGTCGATACAATACAGTGCCCAGCCTAATACCAACATAAGAAATGCCCTTTTTAAGGCGTGTTTAAACACCTGGTTATAGGAATCACCCCTCCCAATTCTCTTGTAAAAAGATAAGGGCATGGCTACCCCTACAATGAACATAAAAAACGGTTGGATCAAATCCCAGAAACGCATCCCTTCCCATTTTATATGATGAAACTGTTCGCCCAAGGCATGCACTATTGATCCTTCGAGCTCAGGAGCAACCATATAGGTGAAGAGATGTGAGAACTCCGCTATGAGCAAGAACATCGTTAAACCTCTGTAAAAATCAAGGGAAAGTAGCCGATTATTGGGTTGTATTTTTGGTTCGGTCATATCGTTTGGTTTTCAATATTGAATAATCTTGTGTAAGGGCCATCCGAATAAGCAAAAGTCTCCTGGAACTTCTTAAGTGGATCACCTTGAATTCAAACTGGCATCACAATAGAATGAAAAGATAGGAAATAATAATTATTTTAATCAACCTCAACTTTATTATTTAAGGCTAAAAACCGGCGAATTGTTTCGTTGAAAAAAGCAACTTACCCAATATGCTTCGCTATAAGTCCATAGTTCAAAATTAGTATTGGATTTTCGAATAAAGCTTAGTTTTAGTACTTCCTTGAGAGATCCATATCGAACAATGGAGCTTCAACAAAACTAGAGTCTATCATTTTAGATGCTTCACTTTTTAAATAAAATAAGGACCCAGCCAAGTTTGGCAATTTCTTCCTAATGGGCTCGTATTCGGGGTTAACGGCATACTGGCCCCAAATCCCCAGCATTAACTTTAAATTCTCTTCGTCTTCTGGATATTGCCCTTTATCATCTGTGTTTACTATCCATTCATCCAAAACGTTTGCATATTTTTTTAGCACATTACTGTATTCAGTCTTTGTGGCAAGATTATTCAATTCAAAAGGGTCTACTTTTATATCGTACAATTCCTCGGAAGGTCTTTTATCAGACATAAATCTATCCTGCACTGCGTTTAGTTTTTTATCATCATGTAACTTATGCATAACCTGAACAAACTCAATGCCATCAACATCCATATACGTGGGTTGCGTATAGGGTCTGTCTGTCATAAAATTTCGGATGTACTTAAAATCTTTTGATCGAACTGACCGAATACGGTCAATTGTAAAATCACAACGATCTCTGGTAGATATTACAT
>JBATIW010000523.1:0-1515 GCA_049668005.1 Maribacter sp. | reverse complement strand
GACCTAGGGACTGCAGTAATCCTCAACAGGCCATTTGATGGAGGTAATTTATTCAGATTAACCCGTGGAAAAGCATTACCTCAGTGGTGTGAGGAGCTTGACATCCGATCATGGGCGCAATACTTTTTGAAATACCTTCTGGCAGAAAGGGCAGTTAACTGCGTCATACCGGGAACCTCAAAACCCCATCATTTAGTCGACAATATGATGGCCGGATACGGTAGGTTTCCAGAGGAAAAAGAACGAAAAAAAATGCTTGATTATTTAAATACATTATGACACAACACCATCATAGCCAAAGAAGTTGATTACTCCAAACTTTCCATCCATTCGAACATTCGCGCTGTCCATCCCCTCAGGTGTACGTCATTTCGAGCCAGAGAAAATCCATGTCCTCCTTTAGGATAAATATGCATTGTAGCCGAAACACCTTTTGCTCTCAAAGCTTTATAAAATGCCAAACTGTTTTCAACGGGAACAACATTATCATCAGAGGCATGAATTAAAAACGTGGGTGGTGTTTCCTCAGTCACTTGATCTTCATTGGAAAAATATGCTGTGATTTCGGGTTCTGAATTCTCCCCAGACAGGTTACTTTTTGACCCATTATGTGTCATCATACTTTTAAATGAAATCACGGGATACGCCAATGCCATAAAATCAGGACGTGCGCTCTGTGCATCAATGGCATCAATAGGCTCATAAACCCTCTCATTGAAGTGTGTACCCAATGTCGAAGCCAAATGTCCCCCAGCGGAAAAACCGATTATGCCAATTTTAGTTGGATTAATATTGAATTCTTCAGCCATACTTCTTACCATTCGCAAAGCGCGTTGTGCGTCAATCAATGGCACAAGATGTTTATCTTTTTGGGAAACTGATGAAGGCATGCGATACTTTACTACAATACCTGCCACTCCTTTTCCATTCAAGAATTTTGCAATATCGGTACCCTCCCAATCATAGGCCAATATTTGATAACCACCACCTGGAAAAATAAGCATGGCCTGCCCATTTGCATTTGCCTTTGCCGGTAAATAAACCTCAATGGTTGGCTCTTGCACTTTACTGATTCTATCCAAATCATCCCCTTTGACAATGACTTCCCTTTCCTCTGAAACAATATGGTTCGGAACCTTATCCTTGGGCCAAAGGGGCACAATGGTGTCTTGGGCAAAAACTCCGTTTACAATCATAAGAACTAAAAAAAATAAGACTCTCATATGGTTCTAATTATCCGTTGTACAATTCCATTTAAAATCAGCTACTTTGTCATTTGATGCAGCTGATAGATTATAATGCCACCATTCGGTTCGAATGGACCAGAATCCATGTTTTTCCATGGTTTCCTTTAGCAATTTTCTATTATCCAAAACATCCTGGGGTAAATCCAAATTATCGTGATAAGCCCTTTTACCGAAAAAATCAAAGTCCGTTCCCATGTCCAGTTCCTCCCCATCCATGGTCACCAAAGTAATGTCGACTGCACCTCCTTTATTGTGTATAGATCCTTTT
>JBATIW010000522.1:0-3678 GCA_049668005.1 Maribacter sp. | reverse complement strand
CCATAGTTGCTTTTGCAAAATCATTGATCATTACCTGGGTGATAACTAACCAATCCCCATTCGGGAAAGGTTGTCCTTCCATTGCTCTGAAGGCATCAAAATTTTCTAGTTCCAGTTTTGCCATAATTCTCTTTTTATCTAGAAGTTCCTCCGTCAATGGTTAGGCAAATCCCTGAAACAAACCGCGCTTCATCGGAAGCAAGGTAGAGGTAACCATAGGCGATATCCAATGGCTGGGCTACCGTACGCAGTGGGATACTTGCCTTGATGGCATCAAAATGCTCCTCTGGTATCCCCTTCACCATATCGGTCATGGTAAAACCAGGAGCAATGGCATTGGCTGTAATACCGTGCTTGCCAAATTCCATAGTCCAGGTCTTGGCCATCGCAATAACCCCTGCTTTGGTGGCGGCATAATTCGTCTGACCAAAATTGCCACGCAGTCCAACATTGGATGCAGCACTGACAATTCTCCCATACTTGTTGGCTTTCATATAGGGTACCACGGCTTGAGTACAGATGAAAACGCCTTTGAGGTTCACATCTATAACGGCATCCCATTCGGCTTCACTCATTTTTTCGAGCGTACGATCTCGCGTGATTCCGGCATTATTGATCAGAATATCAATTTTGCCATATTTCCCGTTTACTTTAGCAAAAACACCCTCAACTGCAGGCTTGTCCGTTACCGAAACCGAATGGTATTCCGCCTTTCCCCCTGATGCATTTATACCATCCGCTACTTCCTGCCCCTGGGGTAATAGATCCATAATAATTACCGTGGCTCCTTCCTTAGCGAATAGTTCACATACGGCCTGGCCAATACCACGGGCGCCACCCGTAACTACGGCGATTTTATCTTTTAGTCTCATAATCACTTCCTTTTATTTTACTCTCCCTTTGTCCATTCCTAGCATAAACTCTGGTGAAAATCTGTTTAGTATTAGTTCTATAGTGCTTAATGTTTCGGTGTTTATATTATGGTTTGGGCTTTCAAACCCCTCCGTCTTGATTCCCTCGGAATGAAACCACCTCCCCTCATCTGAGGGGAGGACCTAAATTTCTATATCTGTACGACCAATTTGCCTTTCACCTTGCGATTCATCATCTCTTCGAGGGCTTTTGGTGTATCCTCAAGATCATACATTCCATGGATGTGGGGTTTTATTTTTCCTTCTTCATACCATTGCATCAAAGCCTTGGTATTCTCCAAATTCGACTTTGGATTTCCCATAGCAAAACCACCCCAGAACACCCCAACTATGGCAGCCCCTTTCAGTAATGGAAGATTTAGGGGCATCTTGGGGATCCTGCCTGCTGCAAAACCAACCACAAGGAACCTTCCATTCCAAGCAATAGCCCTAAAGGCCGCTTCGGAATACCCTCCTCCAACAGGGTCATAAATCACATCTGCGCCTTTGCCCCCTGTTAGCTGCTTTATTGCAGCCTTTAAATCCATTTGGGTATAGTTAATGGTCTCGTCGGCGCCATAGGCAACACATAATTCCAATTTTTCATCGGTAGAGGCCGCAGCAATAACCTTCGCCCCCATCAACTTCCCTAATTCAACGGCTGCCAGACCAACACCTCCAGAGGCACCGAGGACCACTAAGGTTTCGCCTTTTCGAAGCCTAGCACGATCTTTAAGCGCATGATAGGCAGTGCCATAGGCCATCATAAACGATGCCGCCACAGGATAATCCATTTTTTTAGGTTTTGGAAAACAAGTATTTGCAGGGACAATAACCTCTTCGGCCAGTGCACCATAGGGTACAAATCCGAATACTTCATCGCCCTTTTTAAGATGTACGACCCCTTCCCCTACTTCTTTTACCACACCTGCGATATCGCTACCGGGCGTGAATGGCAATTCGGGTTTAAGTTGATATAATCCTTGGATAATCAGGGTGTCAGGAAAATTGATTCCACAGGCCTTCATACGTACTACAACCTCCTTGGCCCCAGGCTTTAAACTTGCCATTTCTTCCAAGACCAAAGACGAGGGCGGTCCGTATTTTATACATCGAATAGCCTTCATGCCTTACTGATCTTCTATAACTTTTAATACCAATTTGCCCATTTTATCACCCGAAAAAAGTCTGTTGTAGGTTTGGGGGAAATTCTCTATACCCTCATAAATGGCTTCCCTACTTTTTAATTTCCCTTGTGCAAGCCAGTTCCCCATGGCCATGGCAGCTTCGCCATACCTACTTGCCCAATCAAATACGACCATACCTTGCATTGTAGCACGGTTGACCAATAAGGACATATAATTGCTAGGCCCTTTGATTGCCGTCTTATTATTGTACTGCGAAATGGCTCCACAGATAACTACCCTGGCGTTCATTCGCAACCTACCCAATGCGCAGTCAAGAATCTCACCGCCCACATTATCGAAATAAACATCAAGACCTTTGGGACATTCTTCCTTCAGCCTGCTTTTTACGTCTTCGTTCTTGTAGTCAATAGCGCCATCAAAGCCCAATTCCTCGACAATATATTTACATTTATCCGCTCCGCCGGCAATTCCGATCACGGTGCATCCTTTTATTTTGGCTATTTGCCCCACGATACTCCCTACTGCGCCTGCAGCTCCAGAGACTACCACAACATCGCCCTCCTTGATCTTACCAACTTCCAGAATACCAAAATACGCGGTCATTCCTGGCATTCCCAGGGTTCCGATATATGTTGGGAGTGGTGCCAACTTGGGGTCGACGGCATACAAATCATTTCCATCTGATACGGCATATTGCTGAACGCCACCAAAGCCAGACACATAATCACCTACTTTAAATTTCGGATGGTTTTTGACCGCTACTACTTCCCCTACCGATCCAGCCCGCATGACCGAACCAATGGCCATGGGCTCAATATAGGATTTACCTTCATTCATCCACCCTCGCATAGCAGGGTCTAATGAAACATAATGCTGTTTTACCAAAACCCCGCCCTCTTTTAATTCGGGAATGGGATTGGTTACTATTGACCAGGTTGAAGCATCGGCCTCACCTTGTGGTCTTTTTACAAATAAAAGTTGTTTGTTCATGTTTTTTTATGTTTTCTTTTTATTGGAAAAGCTTTCTACATACGCCTCCATCTTAGCTCTAATTTCGGGTTTCCACCACAAGGTTGCCGCTTCTTTCAAGGAATTTTTTGCATCCCGGTCGAGTTTGTCGAGCCAATGCTTTCTTAGCTTCTTTTTGGTATTGACCCAGATTTCCTGATCTGCTTTCAGATACTGCTGCATTTTAAGCGCTGCATGGTCGAGTACTTGATCCAAAGGAAACAAAGCATCCACTAAACCTGCTGATACCGCTTGCTGCCCTGAAAGCAACTTACCCTCCAATATATAGCGATTTGCTAGACCTTCCCCCATCCAAAATGCATAGGCTTCGGTCAAATTTTGGGAAATTTGAATGTTTACGGCAACCTCATTAAGACCAATTACATACTGATCCCCTTCTGCCATAAAGCGATTGTCACAAGTTACCGCCAATACGCATCCTCCTGCAGGGGCATGACCTGTAATTGCGGCAATAAAAGGTTTTGGGAACTGTGCAAGTTCCTGGTATAGCGTTCCGAATGCACCGAAAAAATCATTGATCTGTAATTCGTTGTACTGAATTAGCTCGATTAGATCCAAGCCTGCGGAAAAATAATGCGGCTGTCCCGTAA
>JBATIW010000521.1:0-4916 GCA_049668005.1 Maribacter sp. | reverse complement strand
TATTGTTTTCCTTATCGGTTGACTTTGTTTTCAACAATGTTTTTGAGCAAAGACATAGAGATCGTTTTAGTCTTTGGCTGCGTTTGGAAAAAGACCCGAATAAGTTGGAACAAATTAGAAAAACCATTGGTTATAATACCTATCAATCTGAAAAGGCAATAGAATCTGGTGGGTTCTTTGGCAAAGGATTCTTGGAAGGCACCAGGACCAAAGGTAATTTTGTCCCAGAACAACACACCGATTATATTTTCAGCACTGTTGGCGAAGAATGGGGTTTTATTGGAACAGCAACTGTGATTCTCCTTTTTACTATTCTTTTCTTAAGACTGGTGTATTTGGCGGAAAGACAAAAAACGGCGTTTCCACGAATGTATGGTTATGGGGTTATTTCAATCTTACTAATACACTATTTCATTAATATAGGGATGGTGATCGGGGTTTTACCTACAATCGGCATTCCCCTTCCATTTTTTAGTTACGGAGGTTCAGGCTTATTGTTCTTTACTATCCTACTTTTTATATTCTTAAAATTGGATTCGAACCGATTAAAAGAAGGGATTTAAAATTTCCAACCTGCCAAAGTTGACTGACTTTCCAATTTGCTTTCCGCCATATCGGGAAGCTTTTGAAAAAAATCCAAACCGGTAACTTTTTCAATCTTATCCACAGGAACAACAAAGTAGTGCAATGGCTCTTTGCTTTCATAGTTGGGCATCAAAAAGGCGATCACTTTCAAATTATCAATATCTCCCTTAGCCACTATTTTGTAATAATACTGTGGTACATCAACATCTTCTTCGCCAATTTCATCAAGTCCATCTTCAAGGACTCCTCCTGTAACTACGAAAAGATCACCATATTTTTTCGCCCATCGTCGAGTCTGCATTTCCAATCGATTCCAAATTCCTGCATTAAAATCCCTGTTTTGAGGGCTTATATTACTGGTGTAAAATGTTTCATTATAGGCATATTCCGAGAAACGACGATCACCAGCAGGGCACAAATGACCACGATCATAACCTGATCCCTTGTAGTTTCGCCAATCGGCAGATTTGGTTTTCACTTTGGGGTCTTCAATAAAATAAGGGCGTTTACGATCATCATATGTCAAATGGCTTTTCTTAAGCAAATAAGCCACCCACTCAGCTTGTTCATAAGGTTCATTATACGATAATATAAAATGGTCATGATGTATTATATCACCCGTTGTAGAACTTGGAATCATATATGTAGGGATACTAGTTTCAAGTCCATCATCTTCTACTGTGGAATACGTATCAGGCGTATAAAAATTTTCGAATAACCAAAAGCCAACAATACAAAGCAACAATAATATCGTATATAATGTTCTATTTTTTTTTCTTTGGTTCACCTATCAAATTTAGTTTAAATTAGTACTCTATTGATATATGATTTTGTAAGGTTTACGTTATTTTGAAGACAAAGATAATGACTTCACAAGTTACTGGTTTTAAGCAGTAATTTGTATATTAAATTTCAATAATCATTTAAAAAAGAGAGGAAAACACACCATGCTAACATGGAAAGAAGTTATCAATTTTGCGGTTAAAGGAAATCCAAAACCGGATAGAAGGGTTGAAAAAACCGATGCCGAATGGCGCACATTATTAAGTCCTGAACAGTTTAGGGTTACCCGGAACAAAGGTACCGAAGCACCGCATTCGGGCGCACTTTGTAGTATTCATGAGTCCGGCAAATACAATTGTATCTGCTGTGAAACCGCTCTTTTTGATTCAACCATTAAATTTGAATCAGGAACAGGCTGGCCGAGCTTTACACAACCGGTGAAGGAAAATGCCATTAAGTATGAAAAAGATGCTGCTTTTGGCATGATCCGAGTAGAGGTCATGTGCAATACCTGTGACGCCCATTTAGGCCATGTTTTTCCCGATGGTCCAGAACCGAGTGGATTGCGTTATTGCATTAATTCAGAGTCAATGAAATTAGAACTTGCCACAACAGGCAAGAAAGAAAGGATTAAAAATGAGTGATAAAAATTTACAAATGGCCACTCTAGGTGGTGGATGTTTTTGGTGTATTGAAGCTGTTTTCAATGAAATAAAAGGTGTTGAAACGATTGTTTCAGGATATTCAGGGGGCACGGCGCCAGGTAAACCAACTTATAGGGAAGTTTGCTCTGGCTTAACAGGGCATGCTGAAGTAGTTCAAATAACTTTTGATCAAAATGTAATTTCTTACGAAGATCTGTTGGTCATATTTATGACGAGTCATGATCCAACGACTATGAACCGTCAAGGCGGGGATACAGGAACGCAATATCGTTCCGTAATCTATTATCATGATAATACCCAAAAAGAGATTGCAGCGATTGTTTCCAAAGAGGTAGCCCCATATTATGAAAATCCGATAGTGACGGAAATAAGTCCTTTGGGCACTTTTTATGAAGCCGAAGATCATCATCAGGATTATTACAGAAATAATACCACCCAAGGGTATTGTAGCGCGATCATAACACCCAAATTGGCAAAACTTCGTAAAATGCATGCCGATAAATTAAAAGGGGTATCTGCGTAAATAATTAATTTTTAACATATCTAATATTGGGGGAGTTAAAAACTCCTCCAATAGTACTATTGATTTAATTTTAGAAAGGAAAATCAAATGAATAATGATATTAATTATGGAATTGATGGGTTTAAGGCCCATGAATTTGAAGTTGACCATTGGGTTGATGCTAAAGGAAATAATTCTAAACTCATAAAACTTTCAGATTTTGAAGGCAAATTCAAGGTAATCTATTGCTTTCAAAGCTGGTGTCCTGGATGTCATAGTAGCGGTTTACCAGCCTTGCAAAAAATGACCAAAGCTCTAAAGAACAACCATAAGGTTGCCTTTTTAGCTATACAAACAGTCTTTGAAGGTCATCATGAGAATACTTTTGATAAGATTGTGGAAATACAAGAAAAGTATGGTCTTGAAATTCCTTTTGGTCACGATCCAGGGGATGAAGAATCCCACAACCGTTCAAGAATAATGCAGCATTATAAAACAGGTGGCACACCATGGTTCATTTTCATTGACCAAAAAAACAATGTAGTCTTCAATGATTTCCATTTGAACGTTGAGAAAGCCATAGCATTTTTAAAAACTATTGAATAAACAAATGAAAGACATCCCCGAAATAAAATTATATGGTACTTCAGGCTGTCATAAGACACTTTATTATCAATTATTGTTGGATGAGATCCAATTACCATATCAATTTTTGGATGTAGAGGCAAATAATGGCCATGCAGAAGAATTGCGTGGCCTTAATGAAAACCATAAACTCAACTTCCCGACCATTACCATTGGGAAAAAGAAGTTGAGAAACCCTTATAAAGAAGATTTGATAAAATGGATAAATAAACTAATTCCGAACAGACTGCCAATAATTCACGATATTGATAATCAACGATTCACTTTGGATATTAATGGTGAAATCGCAAAAGTGGATTATACACTTAGCGATGGCCAAATGTTTTTGGTACATTCAGAAGTCCCATATAATTTAAGGGGACAAGGTATTGGTAAGGTTTTGGTTGAAAAGTCTTTTGAACAATTGACCAAAGAAAAGTTTCAAGCTGTAGCTGTTTGCTCTTATGTTAAGGCTATAGCAAAACGTAGCGAAAAGTGGAAATCAATAATAGGATAACGAAAGGATCATTCATGAAACTGAAAATAAAAGATACATTCAATGTAGAATTACCAGCAGACCCAATTTTGGAGAACTCTAGAAGGCAGGTAAAAGAAGCATGTTTTTCTTTTGTAAGCCCACGAAAAACATCGAAGCCCCAAATGCTTCATGTATCCCCGGAAATGTTGAAAAAAATTGGCTTATCCATCTCCGATAGTAAAAGTGCCTCTTTTTTAAAGGTTTTTACGGGAAATGAAATATTGAGCACTACAAAACCATATGCCATGTGTTATGGCGGTCACCAATTTGGCAATTGGGCCGGGCAGTTAGGAGATGGGCGCGCCATAAATTTATGTGAAGTTGAACATAATAATGCGCGTTGGGCATTGCAATTGAAAGGTGCGGGCGAAACCCCCTATTCGCGTACGGCAGATGGTTTGGCTGTATTGCGTTCTTCAATTCGGGAATATTTATGTAGTGAGGCAATGTATCACTTAGGAGTGCCAACTACAAGGGCTTTGTCCTTGGCGATTACTGGTGACCAGGTATTACGTGATATTATGTACGACGGAAATCCTAATTATGAAAAAGGAGCTGTGGTTTGTAGAACATCACCATCATTCATCCGGTTTGGGAATTTTGAGATTTTTGCCGCTAGAAAAGACTCGATAAACCTTAAAATTCTTACCGATTATACGATAAAACATTTCTTTCCGCATTTGGGAAAACCATCGAAGAATACCTATTTGCAATTTTTCAAGGAAGTTTCGGAAAGAAGCTTAAAAATGGTCATTGACTGGCAACGCATAGGCTTTGTTCATGGTGTTATGAACACCGATAATATGTCTATTCTTGGTCTTACTATAGATTATGGACCTTATGGATGGCTAGAAGGATATGATTTTGACTGGACGCCCAATACCACTGACAGTCAATTTAAACGTTATAAATTTGGAAGTCAGCCCGATATTGTCTTGTGGAATTTATATCAGTTAGCCAATGCGCTTTATCCTTTAATAATGGAAACCAAAGGACTGGAAACTATATTGGCTGATTATAGAACTTCTTATACTGACCAATATCTAAGTATGATGCGTACCAAATTGGGCTTGTTCAGTGTCGCTGAAAACGATGTATTGCTGATAAAGGATTTGGAGGAAAACTTGCAATTAACTGAAACCGATATCACTAATTTCTTTCGAAATCTGGGTGATTATATAATTGCAACCCCAGGAGAGGGATTAAAAGTTGTCAAAGA
>JBATIW010000520.1:0-2127 GCA_049668005.1 Maribacter sp. | reverse complement strand
GACCTAGGTCATTCTTTCTGTATCTACTTGATTGTACTTTCGAACTAAATAATTGTATAATCTTAAAACAGTAAAATTATGTCACTAGTAAAATTTAGAAGAAGGCCTTGGGGAAATCTTATTTCCTCTGATTTTTTTGACAATGATGATTTCTTTAACGGAGGTTCTTGGTTACGAAAAATGGACGAACCTGCCATAAACGTTAAGGGGAGAAAGAAATGATGATAACCAATCACTATATCTCCTCACTTTGGGAAGTATTTTTCTCCTGTAACTCACCCAAACTATATGCTGTGGTGGCTGTGGCCATCCGCACCAAAACAGTTTCTTCAATGCTTCTAACAGGTTCATATAAATAATCATAGTATGAGAAAGACATTTATCTTATTAACAACAATATTATTATTTCAGGTGAATGGCTTTTGCCAGTTAAAAATACCGGCATCGTATTCTAATATTCAGCAGGATTCAATAGGCCTTTACTTCCAGCAGGGCAACAACAGGTTTTATGCAGATAATAGCCCTGCTAACTTCACTCTTTTGCAATTGATGGGCAATGCCACAGCAACGGAAACTGGTATTTCTTTTGATTTCGGTTTGCCTGATTTTCAGGGTAAGTTGGTATATGGGCTGATACCATATGGCAAAGCCCCACATCCGCTTCCAGTATTCAGAAGGGAAGTATTGATAAAAAACGGTAAAGCTGTAATTGATATAATAGCAGACTTCAGCGGAATATATGATATGATAGGTTGGCAACAAAGCGGCCAATTAAGTATTGGGTACCGTATCATCACCAACAATGGAATGATATTGTTTGATGGTGAAGTGAGTACAGAAGGCAAAGGCCCGTTTGTGGTAGTGCCTGCCATTTATGAAGGCCCATTTGTAAATAATATTTATTCCAAAGGCAGTATAATATCATTTGAAACTACATTACCAGTTATAACTAATATAGAAGTGACAAAGAAAGATTCCGGGGTTGTTAAGACTTTTGCATCTTCAAATGAAAAGCAAACACATCATGAAATAAGTATTGATAGCTTGTCGCCTGAAACGGAATACGAATACACGGTTAAGTATGGAAACATGCAACAGCAGTATAGCTTTAAAACTGCCCCAGCTGCAGGTTCCCGTCGGCCCTTTGTGTTTGCTTATTCCAGCGACAGTCGCCATGCCCTAGGGGGTGGCGAAAGAATGATATATGGTGCCAATAGCTATATTATGAAAAAGATAGCAGCTGTTGCACACCAAAACAAAGCTGTGTTTATGCAGTTTACTGGCGACATGATTAATGGTTATTTGTCCAATAAAGAGGAACAACTGTTGCAACTGAGCAATTGGAAAAAATCAATAGAACCTTTCTGGCATTATATGCCTGTATATGTTGGACAGGGTAACCATGAAGCATTGGGCTATGTGTTTGAAAATACAAGTGGTACACATACAGCAGCGTTCATAGATAAATTCCCATACGACACAGAATCGGCTGAAGCATTGATGCAGGTTGCTTTTGTGAACCCTGACAATGGTCCTGACACTGAAGATGGTAATAAATATGACATTGATAAAGGTAATATTGACTTTCCATCTTATAAGGAAAATGTGTTCTACTACACCTACGATAATATGGCTATGATTGTATTGAATTCTGATTACTGGTATGCCCCAACAATATCAAGTAATCCGGCAACCAGTGGTGGCTTACATGGTTACCTGATGGATAATCAGATAAAATGGCTGAAAAAAATCATTAAACAATTTGAAGCCGATAAAACCATTGATCATATTTTTCTCACACAGCATACACCCATCTTTCCCAACGGCGGGCATGTAGGCGACGATATGTGGTACAATGGTAATAATGATAAACGGCCATATATCAGTGGCAAACCCGTGAAAAAAGGGATTATTGAAAGAAGGGATGAATACCTGAATTTATTGATTAATAAAAGCAAAAAAGTGGTGGCAGTTTTAACGGGTGATGAACATAATTACAATCGCTTACAGCTTACTAAAGAAGTAAACATATACCCTGATAATTGGATTGGAAAAAAGTTGAATATTTCCCGGCCAATTTATCAAATCAATAATGGTGCCGCAGGAGCTCCCTATTATGCACAGGAA
>JBATIW010000519.1:0-3649 GCA_049668005.1 Maribacter sp. | reverse complement strand
CCATATAAAAGCTCGGCCACTTGTATCAGTTTTTTTATCGTATCATTCACATTGTCATTATCGTTTACCAAAGATGAAGCCATTTCAACGGTAATCAAATCATCCCTGATTAATTTATTGATCGAATCATTTCCCAGTCGCATGGCATCTTTCGCTTCATTTTTTAATTCAATCAATTTTGAATAGTACTGCTCCTTTTCATCTTGTGTCCTGAACAAGTAAATGACCCTTAAAACTTTCGCGATTTTTTTCCGAAACTTATCATACTCTTTACTAATATGTTCATTGTCTGAGTCTAAATACTGTGATACATTTTTATTCAACTCCCTCACATCCCTAATAATCTCTACCATTTTACGGTTCGCAACGATGATCTGAGCTATTTGGTTATTCTGCCTATTGGACAGTTTTAATCTACTCTGGGCAGTCGTTGCATATTTTATGATTTCACCATAAATGGTCTTTACTTTTGTATAGTATAACTCTTCCACATCGGTATTCATATCTTCGTGGGACTGCTTTACTATCTTTTTCAATTTCAAATCGGACATAATATCTCCCCTATGAATATTCAATGCGTGTGCCACTATTTTAAAGATTGCTTTTTTAAAGAGGTATTTCGATTCTTTTCTCAATGCCGAAATCGCTGAAGCAGGAAATTCCAGAACGGATTCGTTCAAATATTTTGGTTCCTGAATATCTTTCTCTTCTTTTTCCTTGAAAAATCTTAATAATATTTTTTCCAGCTTTTTAATAAAGGGAATCATTAGAAGCACACCAATTATATTGAAAATGGTATGAAAAAGGGCAAGTTTTAAGGTATAATCAGTACTTGAAATTCCAAATGCATCAGATAGTATATTTACCAGATTCGCTAATGGATAAATAAAGGCCAATGCAACCAAACCAGTAACTACATTGAATATCAAATGGGCGCCAGCAAGTCGTTTACCTGCCACATTTGAGCTTAAAGAACCTAGAACAGCCGTAATTGTAGTACCAACATTGGCACCAATAGCCAATGCCAAGTCATTTTCATAGTCAATTTGTCCAGCGGCCAAGGCGGTAAGTATCAAGGCTAAGGTTGCACTACTCGATTGAAGTATGGTCGTAATAAGAATCCCTACTCCTGTGTAGATGATAACCCCTAAAAATCCAGGCACCGCATACTGCGTTAAATCTATATATTCCTTAAAAACATCAAACCCTTCTTTCATGTAATGAACCCCCAAAAAGAAAAACCCTAAGCCTGCCAGAACATTGCCAATGCCTTTTAAAGATGCTTTTTTCTGAAAAGAAAATATAATTCCGAAAACGAGCATGGGCATTGCCAGAGCGGATATTTTTATTTTCAATCCAAAGCCAGCAACCAACCAAGCGGTTGCTGTGGTTCCTATATTGGCGCCAAAAATTAAACCCATACCCCCTGCCAGTGATATTAAACCGGCACTAATAAAGGATATTGTGATTACCGATACGAGAGAACTGGATTGAATCAAGGCTGTAACGAATGCCCCAACTGTAATGCTTTTATAAAGTTTGTCAGTGGCTTTTTTTAGCAGATTTTGAAGAGGACCTTTTGTAAATACCCTAAAACCTTCCTCCAACATTATCATTCCAAAGAGTAAGATGGCAACACCAGCAGCAATGGTCTTAAAATTTGGATTATAAATCAATACAATGGTCAATGCTAGTAAAAAAAGGTAAAACAAGGATTTTCTGAACATCTAGTATTACTGTTATTTTAGAAATAAGCTGTCGCGGATTATTTCATTCTGTTTTTATAAAAGAATTTTTAATATTTGATTCCCTATTTTACGCTACTTTCAAATCTATGTTTTCCAACAAATAGTCTTTTTCGCCATATAGTAACATAGCGACCTCAATTAGTTTTTTGGTGATATCATTTACATTATCATTATCATTGACCAGAGATGAAGACATGTCAACCGTTATTAAACTTTCACGTATTAATTTGTTGATAGAATCAGTTGTTTCATGCCTACCATCCTTAGCTTCTTTTCTGAGTTCTAAAAGCTTGGCATAATACTGTCCTTTGTCTTCTTGTGTTCTATACAAATAAATTACCCGTAATACTTTTACGATCTTTTTCCGAAACTTATCATATTCCTTTCGCATGTACTTATTATCTGAATTCAAATAAAATGATACATTCCTGCCAAGTTCCTTGACATCATTAATAATTTCGACCATTTTACGGTTAGCAATCTTAATTTGGGAAACCCTTAGATTTTCACTCTTACTCAACTTCAAATCAATTTGTGCGGTGGTTGCATATCGCAGTATCTCCCCATATATATTTTTTACTTTAGTATAGTACAATTCACGAACATCTGTTTTAAAGTCCTCTTTTGATTTTTTAACAACCTTTTTTACTCCAAGATCAGATGTAATGTCTTCACGGTGAATATTCAGGGCATGGGCAACTATTTCAAAGATGGCATTTGTATATAAGTATTTTGATTCATTTAAAAGCGAAATCATTAAGGTCTCGGGGTATTTCAACACTTTCTCACTTAAGTATTTTGGTTCGTCTATCTCCTTTTTTGGCTCTGCTTTTACAGGGACTACTTTTTTCACAATTTTGGCAATAGGCTTTATAAACCAAACTAGTACAAAGGTGTTGATGATATTAAAGCTGGTATGGAACAATGATAGGGCTACTGGTATGGCTGCAGCACTTAAATAGGGCGAATCCGAGCCGGTAAGGCCTACTAGCCACTCAACAAATTTTAAAAACGGATAAAAAAGCACCAGCACCCAAATAACTCCTATAATATTAAAGATTAGGTGCGCTCTTGCCGTTCGTTTCGCATTATAATTAGCCACGATGGCCGCTAAATTTGCTGTGATTGTAGTACCAATATTTTCTCCCAATACCATGGCAGCTGCCAATGGAAAAGGTATCCACCCTTCGGCTGTCATTATTAAGGTGAGCGCCATGGTCGCACTTGAGGATTGTATAATAATCGTGAGCAAGGTGCCAATAGCAAGAAATAGCAATATAGACCAAAAACCCAAATCGGTATACCTTGATAAGAATTCAAGAATTTCGGGATTTTGCTTAATATCGGGAACTGCGTCTTTCAGAAATTGCAATCCAATGAACAAAACCGCAAATCCGATGATAAATCCTCCCCAATTTTTAAGGTTTTCTCTTTTGGCGAAAGTAAAGGCAAAACCTAACCCAACAAGAGGCAAAGCTATTGCGCTCATACTGACCTTAAATCCCAAGATGGTGATTAACCAAGCGGTAATTGTTGTACCGATATTGGCGCCCATAATAACGCTTATCGATTCTGTCAATGAAAGTAAGGAAGCATTGGAAAAACTAACCACCATTAAGGTAGTGGCAGATGAAGACTGAATTACGGAAGTAATGAAAAACCCAGTGAAAATACCTAAGAACCGATTTGAAGTCATTGTAGCCAGGATTTTTCGCATTTTATCCCCGGCCAAACTCATGAGCGCATCACTCATTACCTTCATTCCAAATAAAAACAGGCCTAAAGACCCAAACAGCTGCAATATCTCATATAATCCGTAATTCACGTACTAATCTTAATGTTAACTTATTGTAAATATAATGTAAAATAATAGTAAGTAATATTGCCTGAAACAATATTTC
>JBATIW010000518.1:0-24264 GCA_049668005.1 Maribacter sp. | reverse complement strand
TCATTACATCACTTGGTGCCGTCTCTCAAGTTGTTGATGCCATACACAGTTATGGGGGCCTTGTTTTTCACGATGTGATTAAAAAGAGACATGCCCAAAAAGCAGCTGGGGCAGGTGTTGACTGACTCATTTTGGTAGCTGCAGGAGCAGGTGGTCATGCAGGCACCATTAACCCAATGACTTTGGTGGCTGAGATTAAAAAGTTCTATGACAAGACCATTATACTTTCAGGCTGTATTAGCAATGGCAGGGATATTGCATCGGCCTTGCAAATGGGAGCTGATTTGGCTTATATGGGTACACGATTCATCAATGTTGCCGAAAGCAAGGCAACTGATGATTATAAAAAAATGATCATTGAATCAGCCGCAAGTGATATTATTTATACGGCTTCCATTTCAGGAGTCCATGCCAATTTTTTAGGTGCTAGTCTCAAAGCCGCGGGCATTACTGAAGAAGACTTGAAAAAAGACACTCAAATAGATTTTGGCAAGGAACTGGATACCGAAGCCAAGGCATGGAAAACCATTTGGTCTGCCGGTCAAGGTGTTGCTACAATCGAAAATGTGGTTTCTGTTTCCGAACTAATTAATTCCTTGAAATCGGAATTTAAATCAGCGATAGAAGAGCAGACAAAATTGTTGGAAATTTATCCCAAATAAAAATGATGAAAGAATGTATATAAAACGAAATATTAGTTGGGGCATTATCATACGGTTTGCTTGGAAGAATCTGATTTTTTTCACCATTTGGGCAGGTCTCATATTCTCGGCATATCTTTTCATGGGATGGGAACATATTGATATCCCTTTCCAACCCTTGAGTGTAATTGGAATTGCGGTGGCATTTTATATAGGATTTAAAAATAGCCAGAGTTATGATCGTTTTTGGGAAGGACGAAAAATCTGGGGAGGCATAGTCAATTATTCAAGAACTTGGGCGAATAACGTTTTATGCTATGTTGAAAATGACCCTGAAGCACAACGTATTTTAATATATAGACAATTGGCTTGGATCAATGCATTACGGGTTCAATTACGGCAACCAAGTAGTTTTTCGATGAAGGAAAATAGATCTGTGGAAAAAATCTTTGCCCGTCATGGGGAACGAAATCCTGTTTGTGCTGGTCTGGATAGTTTCTTAAGCCCAGAGGAAGATGCGGACTTGGAAAATCGGAAAAATGTGGCTACCCACTTGATCAAAAATCAAGGATTGCACTTGAAGCAATTATTAAAAGAGGAGAAGATCACAGAGTTTGACAAACAGATATTCCATAACAACTTGGAAGAGATGTATAACCTACAAGGCAAATGTGAACGCATTAAGAATACCCCATTCCCACGACAATACGCCTATTTTAGTACCTTATTTACATGGTTGTTTGTACTTCTACTACCATTTGGGCTTTTAAACGTATTTGAAAATCAGCTAATCGAAATAAAAGAGGCAAATGTTTGGTGGTTTATGGCACTTATGATTTTCTTTTCCGTTTTGATTTCTTGGATTTTCACTACTATGGAAAAAGTAGGCAGCAATAGTGAAGATCCTTTTGAAGGTCGTATCAATGATGTGCCAATGACCGCTCTTTGTCGCACTATTGAAATTGACTTAAGGGATATACTGAATGAGGACAACCTGCCAGAAAAAGTTTCAGCAATGGATAATATTTTGTACTAATGCCACTCCTATCATCAGACTATAACCCACCTTTCTTATTTAAAAATGGGCATTTTTCAACCGTATATTCCGGATTGATCAGAAAGGTCAATGGCGTTATACAGGAACGTGAAAGAATACATTTGCCTGATGGGGATTTCTTGGATTTAGATTGGAGTTTTTCCCAAAAACCAACCCACAAAGTAATGATTCTTTTACATGGTTTGGAAGGCAATGCACAAAGACCATATATCATCGGAAGTGCCAAACAAGCCAATACCCATGGGTATGATGCCTGTGCTGTAAATTTTAGAGGCTGTAGCGGGGAACCCAATACCTTATACCGTTCGTATCATTCCGGTGCCACAGAAGACCTGGATGCCATTGTTCAACATATTTTGAAATCGAAAAAATATGATGAAATCTATATAAAAGGGTTTAGCTTAGGAGGTAACCTATCGCTTAAATATATTGGGGAAAGCCAAAATGTTCCCCGAGAAGTTAAAGCGGTTGTCGCCGTTTCAGTACCCTGTAGTTTACACAGTTCGTTAATACAATTATTACAACCCAAGAATTATTTGTACGCCAAACGCTTTAAGGACCATTTAAAAGCCAAAATGCGGGAGAAACAGCAATTATTTCCATTAAAAATTTCCGATGCCGATATTAATAACGTAAAGACCTTAAAAGACTTTGATGATATCTATACCAGTAGGGCACATGGATTTAAAGACGCATTGGATTATTACAAACAGTGCAGTTCCTTACAGTTTTTACCAAATATCACTATTCCTACATTAATCATAAATGCAGCGAATGACTCTTTTTTAGGTCCAGAATGTTATCCGTATAGAGAAGCCGATACGAACAAATCGCTTTATTTGGAAGTGCCCATTTCTGGTGGACATGTCGGGTTCTACGAAAAACAAAATATAACCTATACCGAAAAAAGAGCTATAAAGTTCTTGAAAGGGGTATAATCAATACTGGTAATTCTTATCTTAGGGGCTTCAAAAAACAAAGACATGAAAAAAATAATTGCTGTTTTGACCATTGCTGGACTTATACTTAGCTGTGGCGAAAAAAAAGAAGAAAAGAAAGGTGGTTTTGAAATGAACCGTACCAAAAAAGAAGTGAAAGCAGAAACGGCTTCGGACGAAGTTCCCATTGATTTGAACAACAAAGGGGTTGGTCCCATAACTTCAGTTGAATTTGGAGCAGAAATAGATGCCGAAATGGCGGCCAAAGGGGAAAATACCTTTAGTACCATCTGTATTGCTTGCCATATGGCCGAACAACGAATGATCGGCCCAGCCTTAAAAGGGGTGTATGAAAGAAGAAGTCCGGAATGGGTCATGAACATGATTCTGAACCCTGATGGAATGCTAAAGGAAGATCCAATTGCGAAAGCGTTATTAAAAGAGTACAACAACGCCATAATGCTGAACCAAAATTTAAGTGAGGAAGACGCCAGGGCGGTAGCAGAATATTTGCGTACGCTATAATATTTTAAATCAAAGTGTTTGAATGCTGTTATCTTACTTAACAATTTGGGATAACAGCATATTTTTTGAAATAAAATAATTCTTAGTTAATTGTATTTTATCGCATACAATTACTTGAAAAGTATCAAGATGTCTCAAAAAAACAAACTAAAGGAAATCGCAAAACTCTTCTTCAAGTTGGGGTGTATTTCTTTTGGGGGTCCAGCAGCGCATATTGCCATGATGGAGGACGAGGTCGTAACCAAAAGAAAATGGATGACCCAAGAACATTTTCTTGACCTTATTGGCGCTACGAATCTGATTCCTGGTCCCAATTCTACCGAAATGACCATGCATTGCGGTTATGAACGAGGAGGTTGGAAAGGGCTTTTCGTTGCAGGTTTCTGTTTTATTTTTCCTGCTGTGCTTATTACTTCCGTTTTTGCTTGGCTTTATGCAGAATATGGGCAATTACCCAAAGTAGAACCATTCATTTATGGCATTAAACCAGCCGTTATCGCAATAATCGTCATGGCAGCCTTCCGACTTGGTAAAAAAGCGGTCAAAAACAATGAATTGGCAATTTTGGGAATTATAACCTTAGCTGCTTGTTTGTTAGGTGTAAATGAGATTATAGCTCTTTTCGGATGTGGTATTCTTGGTCTTGTCCTGTACCTAATTAAAAGAAACAGAACCAGTTTAAACAGTTTTATTCCGTTTTTGTTATTACAAGTAAGTGACCCCCTAAAAATAGGAAGCCTTAAAATATTTCTCACCTTTTTAAAAGTAGGTGCCATTCTTTATGGCAGTGGGTATGTATTATTTGCATTTTTAGATTCAGAATTGGTTGCGAACGGATGGCTGACAAGACAAGCATTGATTGATGCCGTGGCTGTGGGTCAGATGACACCTGGACCCGTTTTATCAACCGCAACTTTTATTGGCTGGCAAATGAATGGTATTGCCGGAGCATTGGCAGCAACAATTGGGATTTTTCTACCTTCATTTTTGTTCGTTTTGATATTGAATCCAATAATCCCCAAAATGCGGAAGTCCAAGATTATCGGTGCTATTTTGGATGCCGTAAATGTAGCTGCGGTTGCATTGATATTGGCCGTATGCTTTGAAATGGGAAAAGATA
Source organism: Maribacter sp. (assembly GCA_049668005.1). Lineage (GTDB taxonomy): Bacteria > Bacteroidota > Bacteroidia > Flavobacteriales > Flavobacteriaceae > Maribacter_A. The sequence goes on along the minus strand of JBATIW010000518.1, from coordinate 19,983 downwards.
CGCTATTGGATTGGCGTACCATTCTTATAGCTGCTGCGAGTCTAATAACTGTTTTCGTTTTTAAAAAACTAAATAGTGCGTTCATCGTACTGGGAGGAGCGCTAGTTGGATATTTGTTGACTTTATTTTGAATGGCGCGAAATCCAACAATTTCAAAAATAGCCCTAAACCTTATCCACGACTACCTTATATGTTGGATCCTCTAGAACGTTGACATCAATTATATCAACGGCATTTTTCAAAAGAAGAATACAATCTTTGCTTAAATGCTTTAAATGTACTTTCTTTCCCGCCTTCGCATAGCGTTCAGTAATCTTATTCAAGGCTTCTATACCGGACATATCCGCTACGCGACTTTCCTGAAAATCGATAATAACTTCACCTGGGTCATTTTGAATATCAAACTTCTCAGCAAATAAAGTTGTTGATCCAAAAAACAAGGGACCAAAAATCTCATAATGCTTTATTCCATTCTCATCGACATATTTTCTAGCCCTAATCCGTTTTGCATTTTCCCATGAATAAGCCAAGGCAGAGATAATAACCCCAAACAAAACAGCAATTGCCAAGTTATGGGTAATAGCCGTAATCAAGGTTACCAAGACCATAACAATAACATCTGAATGCGGCATTTTTCGAAAGGTTTTAAAACTAGCCCATTCGAAAGTACCAATGGCAACCATGAACATTAAACCTACTAAAGCCGCCATCGGCAAACGCTCGATCAAGCTGGATCCGAACATGATAAAAACCAAAAGCATAACTGCCGCGGTAATCCCTGATAATCTTGCACGTGCTCCTGAAGAAGTATTGATCAAACTCTGACCAATCATGGCACAACCACCCATTCCCGATAAAAACCCTGACAGGATATTTGCCGTTCCCTGTGCAACGCATTCTTTGTTACCGCTACCACGGGTATCGGTTATTTCGTCAATAATGTTCAAAGTAAGAAGGCTTTCAGTCAGCCCCACAACAGCAACAATGACCGAGAAAGGAAAAATGATTTTCAATGTTTCCCATGTAAATGGAATTTGCGGAATTGATAGTGGCGGGAAACCTCCTTGAATAGTTTGGCCTTCTTTCATAGTATCAGCAACGGTAAGCGTATCAACCCCAAACCCAATTACGATTCCCGAAACGACCACAATGGCCAACAAAGAAGACGGTATGGCTTTTGTCAATTTTGGAAAACCCCAGATAATCAACATAGTCAACAAAGTAAGTCCCAACATTGTGTAAAATGCTGTCCCAGTCAATAGTTCATCAGTACCCTTTTGGTAGAAATTCGGGAATTGAGCCATAAATATAATAATAGCGAGTCCGTTTACGAATCCGAACATAACGGGATGGGGCACTAAACGAATGAACTTTCCCAATCGTAAAAACCCAGCTGCCATTTGTAACAACCCGGCGATAATTACCGTGGCAAAAACATAATGCAAAATGGTTTCTGGTTCAATACCAGGAAAAGTATTTTTAAGCTGCAAGATCAATCCTATAAAGATTACAGCCACTGCCCCAGTAGCACCGGATATCATTCCAGGTCTACCCCCAAAAATTGAAGTAATCAAGGCCAACACAAAAGCGGCATACAATCCTGTTAAAGGAGAAAAGCCTGGAATCAAGGCAAATGCAATGGCCTCAGGCACTAACGCCAAAGCTACTGTAAGACCTGATAAAATTTCAGTTTTATAATCAACCTTCTGCTTAAAATCGAATATATTCAAATACTTCTTCACACCCGGGAATTTAAGGGCGCAAAAGTACTATTAAAAGTTGGCATGACCTTAAAACCATTAATTATTAGGAATTTGACAACTTACCAAGACTTTAAGCCCAACAACCTTTCCCCTAGCGCAGATAATTTGGCGGTTTCGTATTTCTCCTGTTCCCAATTTCTTGGATCACCGGGAAAAGCATAGCCTTCAGGGGCGATTCTATTTTTCCAAGAATTTATTCGCCATTGCTTCAATTCCTCATTTTCCTCTTCAGCTGGCATCATGGAAATGTATTGGGCAATACGAATTTTATCTTCTGATTTATTAGGACGTATTCCGTGGGGTTCTGTACTATTGAAGATGAGTAAATCCCCAGTTTCCAATTTTACTTTTACGATTTTATCCTTTATTCCAGAAATATCCGGTTGAAAACGATCGCGGTCTTCAGGTTGTGATAATTTCCAAGTATCGTAATTTCTGTAAAGCCAGGGAATACATTGAAATCCACCCATATTTTCATCGGTCTGGTCAGCTAAGGCCAATACACCTTGTACATTTTGAGGTCTAGTCTCTGGGTCATAATCCCAATGTATAAATCCTTTTTGCTCATGGCCAGGTCGGTTCGGAAAATTCAAATTAGCCCGATCAATGGTAACCCAAAGTTTTTCAGTACCCCAAACATCTGCGAAGGCATCATAAACACGTTGCATTTGTCTATTGTTCCATAAATGTTGGTTATTGTAAACCTCAACCATTCCTGTACCCGTAAGCTCTTTCATTTTCATTTCAGCCCTTGGCGGGGCATACCATGATTCGGGATCTTTAGGGTCTTTTTCCTCAAATTCCCATAGAAAATCAGCTGTTCTTTGTGCTTGCTCTTTAGGAACTGCATTCTTTATAACGATATAACCATTATGCATCCAAAACTCCCAATCTTCTTCACTCATAACCCTTAAAGGTTTTTCATTAGATCGATCATTTAAACTTAATTTACTACTCGTAGCTGTTGAAGGGTTACCAGGAATTTCCTCATGGGCCTTATTGGCCATCTCTAATTTCGTTTTGACTTTTTCCATGATTTTTATTTTCTAGTTGAATAGATACTGTAAAACTAGGAATCAACTTATAACCACTCAACCGCAATATTGACTTTTATTTGAACTATTTTGATTTTTTTCTTCTAATTTTGCTCTTATTTGTACAATTTAGTTAAATTTAAAGATGAAAATTCAGTTAGAAACGTATAATTCGGACAGTAGAAGTCCTTTTCGACTTATGCATAACCCTAGATTGAACAATTTGTTCTACTGGCATTTTCATCCCGAATTTGAATTGGTATATGTTGAGGGCGCAAGTGCCACCCGGCATGTGGGTGACCATATTTCTACCTATAAGGACAGTGATTTGGTTTTCATAGGTTCCAATATTCCACACTTGAACTTTGACTATGGTGTCCAAACAGATTACAAAAAGGAGGTCTTGCACATTAAGCCCTTTTTTAAGAATATGGTTGTTGGAGAAATACCCGAGCTTTCAGGAATAAGGGAACTCTTCAAAAGATCGGCCCATGGTATTGCCTTTAAAGGGGAAACCAAAAGAATAGTAGGGAACCGAATGAAAAAATTTAATACTATTTCTTCCTTTGATATTTTTATGGAAATCATACAAATTTTGAAGATTTTGTCATTAAGTACGGATTTTGAATTGCTCCATGACCAACCCTTCATTAATAGATACAATAAAAAGGAACAGGAAAGATTACGCCATATTTATGCATTTGTCGATGAGAATTACCATAGAAAAATAAATATCGAGGAAATTGCCTCTGAGTGTAATTTGGGCAAGGAGGCATTCTGTAGGTATTTTAAGAAAGCTACTGGGAATACTTTTGTTGGTTTTTTAAATCAATATAAAATCAGTCAGGCCAAAAGACTATTATTGGCTGGAAAAAATGTAGGGGAAACCTGTTTTGAATGTGGATTTGAAAGCCTGTCTTATTTTAATAGGACCTTCAAAAAGGTTACAAATGAAAATCCTTCTGAATTTAAAAAGAAATTGGCCTCAAATTTGATATAAAACTAATGGAACCAAGATAAACATAGGAGAATGAACCGTCCATATAAAAATAATGCCTTAATTCAGAGGTCCTTTTCGATGCTAATTTTTAACTTGGGCGAAAATCCAATAAAACGGGAATTTTATTTTCATCCTAGACTACTAACAAATACTGTAATGAAAATCGTTATGCGCAAAGTACTTTATTTATTTCTTCTTTTATTCATCAGCTATTCTTACTCTGGCTTTGCCCAAAATCCCGATAAACCAAAATTGGTTGTTGGGATTATTGTTGATCAAATGGGTTTTGACCAATTGTATAAATATCAGGACAGATATGGCGATACCGGTTTTAATAGATTGTTAAAAGAAGGATTCAATTTTAAGAATGCAAATGTCAATTATATTCCATCGGAAACCGCCCCAGGGCATGCTTCGATTTATACTGGAACCACACCCGCTTATCACGGTATTATCGGAAATAGTTGGTATTTCAGGGCATTGGGTAATTATGTGGGTAATGTCAGCGACATCAGCGAAAAAATAGTTGGTTCAGTAGAGAAAAATCCTAATGGCGTTTCTCCAATAAATCTAACTGCCACTACAATAACGGACGAGTTGAGGCTAAGGAGTAAATTCAAATCTAAGGTGGTAAGTGTTTCCATAAAAGATAGGGCAGCCATATTACCAGGAGGAAAGTCTGCCAATTCAGCCTATTGGTTCGATTGGGAATCTAGTCCTGGCTATTTTGTAAGTAGTTCTTTTTACATGAATAAAATACCTAAATGGGTGTCCAAGTTTAATGAATTGGGAAAAACAAACGCATATCTCAACCAAACCTGGAGCACTTTATATCCACTTTCTACCTATACTGCGAGTTCCCCTGACGACAACAAATATGAGCCTTCCTTAGGTGGTAAGTCGAGTCCCACATTCCCATATGACTTTAAAACCATGCGAGAAAAAGTTAAAGCCAGTGGTGGGGCGGAATATAGTCTGTTATTGGCATCGCCTGCTGGAAACTCCATTTTGACCGAGTTTGCTATCGCTGCCATTGAAAACGAAGAATTAGGGGTCGATGAATATCCGGATATATTGAATGTAAGCTATTCGGTTACAGATGTAATCGGACATACTTTTGGACCACAATCCGTGGAAATGGAAGATATTTATCTGCGCTTGGACAAAAACCTTGGTGAACTTTTTGCTGCCCTTGATTCTAAAGTGGGGAAAAATAATTATTTGCTTTTCCTAACTTCTGACCATGCAGCGATACCTGTTGTATCTTATCTTAAAGAAAATAAACTTGATGGGGATATCGCAAGGATTGGCCAATACAACCATAAACTAAACTTATTTTTGGTATCAAAATATGGTGAAGGTTCATGGGTCGAGAATTTTGACGGGAACCAAGTTTACCTGAATAAGAGCACAATAGATGAAAAAAAATTATTATTACCCGTTATACAACAAGAAGTTGCTGATTTTTTAATGACCCAGAAAGGGATTTATCTGGCCCTCACGGCACATGATCTCCAAACCCAAACATATAAAGAAGGGCTAAGGAAAACCATACAAAACGGGTATTATCCAAAGCGATCAGGCGATGTTCTAATTACTTATAACTCTGGGACCATCATAAACCCTAATTCACGAATGGCGGTAGAAAGGGTTAAAGGTACCGTACATGGTTCGGGATACAGCTACGACACCCATGTTCCTTTACTGTGGATGGGATTGGGAATTCCAAATGGAGAGTCGGTTCGAAGTGTAAATCCTATTGACATTGCCCCAAGCCTAGCAATGTTCTTGAACCTGAATTTACCAAGCGCCGTTCAGGGGAAGCCTTTAAGTGAATTATTTGATTGAAATCTTAGACCGATTGTGAAAGGCTATTTTGTTCTAGCACGATTTAAAATTTCTTTATTAAACTTGGAGTCATTGGCAAGTACATCGAAAAATTCATTAATATACGAAATACATTGTGTGTATGCATTTGGATTTTCAAAGTGACCCTTAAGTGTACCAATAATTGCAAACATTTTTGTTTTATTCTCTAAAAACTGATTTCTTACCTCGAACAGAACCTCATTATCCCTCTTAAAACCCCTATACATTCTTTGGGTAACCGAAGAAATTGGTAATTCATCATCCCCAATCTGTGAAACAACAGAATAGCTGGTATTGCATAAACCGGACATGTCAAAATCAAAAGGTACAGGCATTGAAGTCTTATTCACAAACAATAATTTTTCATTATGTTGATATGCCGTTGAAAAATCGGTATTCCCGATCATAAACTGAAAAAATGCATTTTGAACAGAGCCCAAGGCATCCTGCTGCATGGGGTGTACATTTCTTTTTAAAACCTTCCCTCCATGCCGATCGGCCACTTTCTTGATATCCTCAATAAAAAATCCTTTTATATTATGTACTTTGTTGTTCTTTTTTTTAGGTTCAGTAAGTGTAATCTCCAAGAGCCTGGTCTTATAATGATAAGGTGAAATCAACTCATAGAGCTTATATGCCAGAAATTCCTTTAATACATAATCATTTCTGTCCTTTTCAGTGAGACATGGCAAAACCAATTTTAACTTTTTATTCCCTTTAAATAAAGTTCCTTTGTAGTCTTCTTTATTTATTTTCATTTTAATAGGGGCAAAATAGCAATTCTGTAACCTATTATTTCCGCGAGAACGAATCTTAACCGGTATACTTTTCCAATCATCACTTCCATCTTGATAGTCCAAAGCCATATCTAAATAAGTACTATCATTGGTACTTTTTCTAACCACTTTATTCGCATAATTCATTTTAATATGAAGTACTGAATCATTGGAAAATAGCTTTGAAACCTTCCCGATTTTTTTATCTACCTTATTTTCCTGGGCAAAACAAGACAGGGTGCTCAAAAAAGAAAGAAGAAGGAGTTTGATAAATATTTGATTATTACCCATAATCGATTAACTTTATCCTGTAATGTATAAAAAATATTGTTATTAAACTATATCTAGCCTCATTAAATCATAGAACTCTAATCGTTCTCATTATATCCGGATTAACCGTTTACCTTTGCTATCAGTACGAAATATTTTTCAATTTGGATCTTACGTTGTTAAGTATTGCTATTATTTTTCCATTGGTCTTTACCATTCGAGGTTCTTTTAGAAGAAGGGAAAAAGCCCTAGAACATCTAAGCCAATATAGGAGTGCCATGAAAACGCTCTATTATTTTACAAGCACCAGCAATTTAACGTTGGAAGAAAAAAATAGCTTGGAAGTAATTCTAAATGATATAGGTGCGAAAACCTTGTTAGATCTTAAAAATCCGAATGAAGAAATTAAAGATCTGGATGATGAAATAGAAAATGTTTATTCTTTTATTGTTGCGAAAGATGGAATGATTTCCACGAAGTTAAAGGATAGAATATTCAAATACATGAATGATCTTCACGAAGCAATTGACAATTTACATGCTATTCACATCCATAGAACTCCCTTAAGCCTCAAGGCCTATTGTAAAGTATTTATCTATATATTTCCTATTATTTATACCCCAACAATAATTTTCAATATTGGGCTAAATTATAATCATGCAGCTGTTTATTTTATTGTAATCCTAACAGAATTTATACTGATTTCCCTCTACAACATACAAGATCATTTGGAATACCCATTTGATAATAAAGGGCTTGATGACATAAAATTGGAACATTTTAAAATAATAAGAAAGTAGCTGCATTATACCATATCAAAAAAAACCGCCCCAACTTAATACGTCGGGGCGGTTCCTAACTAAATAACCAACCAAAAATCCTTAATTTTTTCTCGTTCTTTTAACTTTCATTACAGGATTCGAATTCTTTACTCTTTTCTTTTCAACTGAACCTTTACCAGATTTCAAATACTCGATATATCCCCTTCCTTTAAACTCATATAGCGTTTCACTATTTGGGTGATACAGTTCAATAGTACTATCATTAATAACGTAAAGCTCAAAATAATCATTGCCCATAAAGTCGTAGGAGAGTGTTAAAGTTTTGAGCGTTTCATCGTTTTCTAAATCAAAAATGGCATAACCCCCTTCAAAATCCCACTCAAGGTTATTTATCGACGTACCTGATTGATCAATTGAAGATTTAAAAAAGTCGCCTTCACTATCGGAAAGAAATTGCAGGAAATTCTCATCATCAAAATCATTCAAAGCACCCACCTGACTGGTATATATTTTTTCCCAGGCATCATACTCCTGCAAGAAATAATGAATGTTATCATAGAACACCATGTCAAAATCAAAGTTATTCAATTGATACCCCTTTAAGTAGTATGAAGTATTGGAATTAGAATCATATAGTTCCAGCGTATTTCCGCTAACCGCAAATACATCTAAAAGCCATAACCCATCAATATCATGATTTATTTCAATTGTCCCTGGGAAAGCATCAAAATATCCAACATCTATGCCATAACCATTTCCCGTTTTACCAATACCCACTATATTATTGTTCGCATATACCTTCCCATTGCCAAATGAAATCGTGAAAGCACGTTGCAAGAAAGGTACTTCACCATTCCCTTCTGTAGCATTTATATCTATATACCACAAATCATAGGATTGCAAGACCTGAGCAGTATTGAAACCGGATTCCTCGATAAATCCATCATCCAAAATAACTTCGGTATAACAAGAGGTCATCATTGTTCCCACAAGTATGCATCCTAAAAGTAATTTAATCGTTTTCATGAGTTTATTTTTTATAGTTAATATTTGGTCACATATAACATCCATTTAATCTTTCCAATCTATAAAAGGTTTAAACCTGGATATTTCACAATTCATGCATTTAGTTCGTCATACGTAAAACAAGCACCATGCCAATATTTATATATATCTGATTATCAGCGCTTAAATCCTTATCTTATTTTATTTACATTTGAGGTGATTAAACATCTCTAATGGACAAAGAATTACGATTTGCAGTATTAGGTGGAGGCAGTTGGGCTACAGCAATTGTTAAAATGCTATCTGAAAACTTAGAACAAATCACATGGTATATGCGTAACGAAGATGCGGTTGAGCATATAAGAACACAAAAACATAATCCCAATTACCTAAGCTCAGTAGAATTCGATACAAAACTACTGGACTTAACCACAAATCTGGATCATGCTGTCAAAAACAATGATATTCTCATCTTTGCCATCCCATCGGCATTTCTAGCAACAGAATTAAATAAACTAACTGTTTCCTTTAAAGACAAAATTGTTTTTTCAGCGATTAAAGGAATAGTGCCGGAAACAGGTTTAATCGTTGGCGAACATTTCCATGACATCTATAAAATACCTTTTGAAAATATAGGAGTAATCACTGGCCCATGCCATGCTGAAGAGGTTGCCCTAGAGCGCCTTTCATACCTGACCATTGCATGTGCTGATCAAGAAAAGGCCAAATTAGTAGCCAACAAGTTGAAAAGTAATTATATAAAAACCAAAATTTCGGATGATATTATAGGTACGGAATATGCCGCCATGTTAAAAAACATATACGCCATTGCGGCGGGAATATATCATGGATTGGGATATGGTGACAACTTTCAAAGTGTACTCATGAGCAATAGTATCCGTGAGATGAAACGTTATATAAAAAGGGTGCATAAAATGAAGCGTAACATTAATAACTCTGCCTATTTGGGTGATTTATTGGTAACCGGATACTCCACTTTTAGTCGTAACCGTATGTTCGGCAACATGATAGGAAAAGGCTATAGGGTAAAAAGTGCCCAGATGGAAATGAGTATGGTTGCAGAGGGTTATTATGCCACAAAAAGTGCCTATGAACTCAAATCGAATTTTAAAAGCAAGGTGCAAACCCCAATTATTGATGCCGTTTATGATGTACTCTATCAAGGCAAAAATGCGAAAAAGACTTTCGCCGCGTTAACCAATAAAATAGACTAACTGTAAAAGATAAGTTACTCCCCTTAATTGAGCAGGGTCTCTTTCATCAATTTAATCCCTATCTAAAGAAAAATTTGAATGTTCTTCAATTTGTGTGTTTAATTCATCTTTCCAATTTGCAAGTTGGGCATCATCAACTTTATATATGTTTTTGAACCCTTCCAAAACAGGATCCATTAGACTGCGCACACTGTCAATATCAAAGTATAGACGACCTGTTCTTCGTATAAAGAAATCCATTGGGTTATGAACCATTTCATAATCAATACCAAAACAAAGTTCAGCCAATGCCAAGCGAATTTCATTGTTCTCCCCTTTTTGTTTTGAATAATAGTCTAAAATAGTTTCAGTCTGAATGCCATAGTTCGTAACTAAAAACCACGCGTTATATTTGGTAAAACCATCTTTCTTTATACGCTCATAAATCTCGTTGATGTATTTTTTTACATGTTTAAACTTCTTGAAATCACTTCCACATAATGGAATCTCTTCCGTAATGCTACCTTTAATTTCAACTTTATAATCTTCATCCATTTTTTTGGCAATTCGGTTTACTACGCGCTCTGCCATCTTTCGATAACCCGTAAGTTTACCCCCGGCCATACTAATAAGACCTGTATCTGAAGTAAAAATTTCGTCTTTTCTCGAAAGCTCCGAAGCAGACTTTCCTTCTTCGTGAATCAGCGGTCGCAATCCCGCCCAAGAAGAAACAATATCTTCCATTTCCAAGTTAATTTTAGGAAACATATGATTCACTGCCGATATCAAATAGAGCGCATCTACCAAATCAGTTGCTACCTGGTCTTTATCCTTGACATAGTTCGTGTCGGTAGTGCCTATGTAAGTTACTTTTCCCCTAGGAATGGCGAACATCATCCGCCCATCAGGGACATCAAAATAAACTGATTGCTTAACCGGAAATTTTTCATGGGGAAATACCAAATGAACTCCTTTGGTAAGATGTAAACGTTTCCCTTTTTTGGAATTATTCACGCTGCGAAGTTCATCTACCCATGGCCCTGCAGCACTAATTACATATTTAGATTTTATTTTAAAGGTTTTTCCTGAAAGCACATCTTTTACGATGACTCCTGACACTTTTTTATCAGCATATATAAAATCAGTTACCTCGGTATAATTTAATGCTTTCGCCCCATGCTGCAAACTGGTTTTAATGGTTTCTATCGTCAATCGGGCATCATCGGTTCTATATTCAGCATAATAGCCTGCTCCTTTCAATATTTTTTTGGGTAAAAGAGGTTCCAATTTCAGCGCCTCTTTTTTCTCCAACATTTTGCGCTTATCATCCCCTGAAACCTGTGCTAAAATATCATAGACCTTAAGACCTATTGAAGTTAGCCATTTGCCATATGACCCATTTTCTATAAGTGGAAGTAGCATTTTTTCTGGGAGTACCAGATGCGGAGCCAATTTATGTACTATGGCACGTTCAGACCCTACCTCTTTGACCAACCAAAAATCAAATTGTTTTAAATAACGCAGTCCTCCATGAATCAATTTAGTGGACTTACTACTGGTACCTGAAGCAAAATCGCCCTTTTCGACCAAGGCAACTTTTAATCCCCGGGAAGCAGCATCCAAAGCAATACCTCCTCCGGTAATACCCCCTCCAATAACGACAAGGTCATATGATTCTTTGGATAATTCTTGAATTGTTGCTGATCTATCGAGATTTGAAAATCTGATATTGTTTTTCATGTATTCTAAGATTTATTTGGGTGTTAATTCTCTTCCCAGCCTTTTGAACGTTCCACAGCTTTCTGCCATTTTTTGTACAAACGATTCCTTTTTTCCATTTCAAAGGTAGGTTTGAAAATACGATCCATAGGCCTGTTTTGATCAATATCTTCCTGGGTCCAGATACCAACTTGGATTCCCGCCAAAAATGCAGCACCCATCGCCGTTGATTCAATTACTTTAGGCCGATGGACTTCGGTACCCAAAATATCTGCTTGAAACTGCATTAAGTAATTATTGGCACAGGCCCCGCCATCTACTTTGAGGTTCTGAAGGGCTACCCCTGAATCTTCTTCCATTGCATTAATAATGTCCTTGGTTTGATAAGCCAGAGATTCCAATGTTGCCTTTGCCAAATGAGCCTTTCCAGTATCGCGTGTTAATCCGAAAATAGCCCCTCTTGCATACATGTCCCAATATGGCGCACCCAATCCTGCAAAGGCAGGAACAACGTAAACGGAACTATCGCCTGGCACCGAATTTGCCAATGCTTCGGTTTCTTTCGCGTCTTTAATGAGTTCTAATCCGTCACGCAACCATTGAATTGCAGCTCCGGCAATGAAAATACTTCCCTCGAAAGCATAATTTACCTTACCATTCAATCCATAGGCTATTGTCGTTAAAAGTCCGTTATTTGAAAATTGGGGTTGTTCACCTGTATTCATCAACATAAAACAGCCTGTTCCATACGTATTTTTCGCGGTACCTTTTTCAAAACATCCTTGGCCAAAGAGTGCCGCCTGCTGGTCGCCCGCAATACCGGCAATTGGAATAGTTTTTCCATTCAATTCATAATCCCCAAAATGGTGGGCGGAAGGCTTAACTTCAGGAAGCATGGTTTTGGGAATGCCTAATTCATTTAGTAATTTAGCATCCCATGACAATTTGGTAATGTCAAATACCATAGTTCGTGAGGCATTGGTATAATCTGTGACATGGTTTTTACGGTTGGTCATATTCCATACCAACCAAGTATCAACCGTCCCCATTAATAAATCCCCTTTTTCGGCTCTTTCTCGAGCCCCTTCAACATTGTCCAATATCCACTTTACCTTGGTTCCCGAAAAATAGGAGTCAATTACAAGACCCGTGGTCATCTTAACATGCTCTATTAAGCCTATTTTTTTTAGGTGCTCGCAGATATCTGCAGTTCGTTTATCTTGCCAAACGATGGCATTATAAACGGGTTTTCCTGTGTTTTTGTCCCAGACCATAGTAGTTTCCCGCTGGTTCGTAATTCCGATGGCCTTTATATCAGAGACATCAATATTCTCTTTTTTCACCAGTTCGTGCATTACATGTAGTTGCGATTCCAAAATTTCTTTGGGGTCGTGTTCTACCCAACCAGGTTTAGGGAAAATCTGTTGAAATTCTTGTTGTACCATATTCACAATGGCACCGTCTTGATCAACCAATAATGCACGTGAACTTGTTGTTCCTTGATCAAGGGAAATGATATATTGCTTTGACATATTTATAAGGATGAGGTATTAAAGATAATGCTAAAAGCTTCTTTATCAAAAAAATGTCCTAAGACAATTAACAAAGTTATTTGGGTCTAATTTTTTGAGAATATCATAGCCGCACTTATTGAAAATTAGAATAGCTGACTTGATTTATTTATTGAACTCATATTCCCGTTCAACCAAACAAATTCGAACCTTATACCATTTGTACCAATCGGAAATTCCTTTTTGTTGCGCGAACAAATGATCAGTATTGGCCTTCCAATTCGCTATGTCCTCTAAACTCTCCCAATAACTTACTGAGATTCCTATTTTTTCCCTAGCGCTCTCAAAATCGACAAATCCTGTTTGCTGTCTGGCCAGATCCTCTATCTTCTGCGCCATTTCGGAATAGCCATCGTCCTCCTCTGTTCTTGTATTCGTGAAAATGACGGCGTAATAGGGTTTTTTCATGATTTATTTCGGCCACTCCCGACCTCACGGGAATGGCAACTAGTTTATTCAATATAGTCTTTTTCTAAAAAATAACTAACAATTGCCTCTTTCATCAACACAGATTGCTCACCCGCTTTTAATGCAGGCAATTCTTCCTTAATCGTATAGTGCGGCCAACCCTCCTCATCAAAAAAATCAAATTCATAATAACCATAAGGCTCTAATAATCTGCAAATGGCAATATGCATAAGGTTTAATTTTTCATCTTTTTTATACTCTTTATGGTATTGCCCCAATTCTTGGACACCCACCAAATATATGATGGCATCCAACTCCATAGTATCCCCGTCAGCAAATTGTCCAGATAGTTTTTCAACTAATACTTCCCAGCGTTCTTTTAATTGTACGTCTCTTGACATATTCTAATTTCAAATTCAAAGGTACAAATCAAAGTTCTATATTTGGACCAAACATAATGATATGGGGATTTTAGATATTGTTTTGGGTCTTTTGCTCATATACGGACTTTACAAAGGCCTTAAAAATGGGCTTTTTATTGAAATTGCCTCAATTATTGCATTGGTAGCCGGCCTTTTTGGTGCCATTCATTTTTCCTATATCGCTGGGGATTATCTTTCTAGAAACATGGAGTGGAATGAGCGCTATATTAATATCGCATCCTTTATTATAACTTTTATCATTATTGTTGTTGTAGTTCATCTTGCCGGAAAATTTCTAACTAAAATTGCCGATTTTGCTATGTTGGGACTACTCAACAAGTTGGCCGGAGCCATTTTTGGGACTTTAAAAGTCGCTGTGATTCTCGGAGCACTTTTGGTATTCTTTGAACGCGCTAATTCTTCAGTCAATTTGGTCAAGAGTGAAACACTGGAAGAATCCACGCTCTACGAACCCATAAAGGAAATTGGGGCGCTTGTTTTTTCCAAAGTGCTAAAAGGAAATAAAGATAAAAATGTGGAAGAAGAATAAAACTCTAGGCTAGCGTTTGTTCAAAGGCTTATTAAGCTTTCGGTTTTCAGGACTAAAAGATTACAATATCAATCACCTCCCCAATAACTGGATTTCAGTTTGGTATTAATGGCAAGCTGGAACCAATCCCAATTTAAGGACATGTGAAATCATGATAATGGCACATGGAAACACGTCTTCTTTGCGTGGCAAAACCTCTAATTAATTCAAGGATTAACCCTGAAAAAATAGTGCCACCCTAGCTATATTCATCGTCTATTTGAATTATCTTGTGCATAGGCCAAAATTATTTAAGTATTGAGGAGCAACATGCTATGTGAATTCAACACTTAATTTTCACTTGGACTCAGAATATGTAATATTATTCGCATAACACCTTATAGGGCAATAACTTGTATAATAATGATTCCGGTATTATAGAGATTATAATGGCTGTTGAACGATTTAAAACCCGATTATCAGCTTAGGTTTTCTTCTTTTGTAAGTGAGAACGATGAAATGAGGGCATTTTGAAAAAACTAAAGGACACGCCATATTACTTCAGGGCAATTCACGAACGGAACTATAGTTTCGGTGATTTTTATCTTTTTGACACTTTTATTGTTGGGGAAATACACGAAGATGTATTGTTCTCATGGAAGGATCATGGCAAACAAATTACTGAGGAACTCTCCAATCTTTACGACAACAATGGAAAGGATATCATCTATATTTCAAATCGTGTTCATGACTATTCGGTAATTCCCATGGATTGGAAGAAATTCTACAAATTTGGTTTCGATTTGAGGGCCTATGGCATTATAAGTTATACCAAAACAGGCTTTTTTAACGCCATGATTGAGCGAATGTTCGTTAGTTCCAAGCTAAGATGGTTCAATTCCTTGGAAGAGGCCATTGATTGGGTAAGCGTCTTATCAAACTCCAACGTCCTGGAACCTAGGAAAAAAAGGGTTTCCATTTAATTTTTTACAATTTTTCTATGGATTTATCATTTTTTGAAGTACATCCCGCTAGAATAAAGGATAAAATGAACCTACTACTGAAGGACATTCATTGAAAACCGAATTGAATATAAAAGCTGTAGGGTTTCTATTAAAAACCGTATTTGAATAGCTGGAAATTTAGACCTTGGAATACCTTTTCGAAAAAAGAAAGAAACACAAAGTACTTTAAGCATTACCAGCTTTTTGAATAAAAACCGATATTGAATGTATGTATTGGATTACAACTATGGCCATAAAGTTACTGTTCGTCGAAAAAAAGGCTATTTTTGAACCCATTACATCTATTTTTTTTATCATTACATAATTGAATATTCCCCCTTTCAATATATTACAACAAGAATACCCATCTTATCTTCCTACTTATTATATAGTTTACCTACTTACAAATAGAGCACTATATGAAGATGAGAATGCGTAATGCTTTCCTTTTTTTATTTGTATGTATACTGGGATCTTGTTCAAAAGAATCATTGGATATTGCAAATATTGTCGAGGCTAAGAATGCCCCTGAGGTAGAAAATGAGCTGTTGAATACTGTGAACAGCCATAGAGTTGCTTTGGGTTATTCTTCATTGAATTTTAGTGCCGTTGCCTACGAATATGCCAACAAGCATACTGACTACATGATATCAAAAGGTGGCCTAAGCCATGATAACTTCAGTTCACGAGCGGCAAATATAGCTTTGGAAGTCGAAGCGGAATTAGTCGCGGAGAATGTGGCCAAAGATCACCCAACTGCTGCAGAAGCCTTTAATGGGTGGCTTAATAGTTCGGATCACAAAAAAACGATGGAAGGTGATTTTACTCATACCGCCGTCAGCGTTAAAAAGAGTGCTTCAGGAAACTACTATTATACCCAGCTTTTCTTTAAAAAATAATCCTAACAACTCTTCACGTTTCTTTTCAGGACACACCTATTTTTCTATCGCTTTTTATTCAAATTTTGATTCGAAGAAATAAGACCCCTCTATATTCCATTATTTTAATACTTGTGTTTTATTAAACGTACCAATACTTTTTTTAACTTTCCCAAAAACAAAGTTTATGGCAATTAGCCCACCTTTTAATTTGGATAAATGGATTGAGGAAAACCGAGACCTACTAAAACCTCCCGTAGGCAACAAAAATCTGTATAAGGAATCTGGGGATTATATTGTTATGATTGTTGCCGGACCCAATGCCCGTAAAGACTATCATTACAATGAAACCGAAGAGCTTTTTTATCAATTGGAGGGCCATATTGAAATTCATATTCAGGAAGACCGGCAAAAAAAAACAATGAAACTCGGTCCTGGCGATATGTATTTACATCCATCAAGAGTGCCTCACTCCCCAGTAAGGCATGAAGGTTCCATAGGCTTGGTGGTTGAGAGAAGAAGGGCCGATATGAATGTTGAGGACGGTTTACTCTGGTTCTGTGATAATTGTAATCATAAACTGTATGAAGCATATTTTACATTAAACGATATTGAAAAAGACTTCTTAGGGCATTTCAAGCTTTTTTACGGTTCAACGGAATTACGGACTTGTGATAATTGTGGTACAGTTATGCCTGTAGATAAACGATACACCGCTAACGAATAAAACGTATGGAAATAGTCATTAACATTCTGGTAGGTATTGTTGCTTTATTGCACCTCTATTTTCTTTGGTTCGAAATGTTCGCATGGACCACAAGGGGTAGAAAGGTTTTCAAAAAGTTTCCGCCAGAATTATTTGAGCCTACAAAACCACTTGCAGCAAATCAAGGATTGTATAATGGATTTTTGGCAGCCGGACTCATTTGGACCTACTTTATAATTGACCCTATCTGGAAAGTTAATATTGCCCTGTTCTTTCTTTCCTGTGTTGCTGTTGCTGGAATATATGGTTCCCTGACAGCCGAAAAGAAAATATTCTATATCCAGGCGCTTCCGTCAATCATTGCAATTGTCTTAATTCTTTTAAAATGAAGCATAAGCGTACAGTTTTAAAACTGTTTTTTACTCTATTTTTGACAATTTCCCAATTAACTGCACAATATATGACGCCAGAACAGGTTGTACAAAAACAACTGGAAACTTATAATCAAAGGGATATTAATGGCTTCATGTCGCTTATTGCCGAGAATGTTACTTTCCATGATTATGCGGATGGCAGTATTACCTTGTCCGGGGCCTCTGCTTGCAAGGAATTTTATTCCAATCTATTTGAGGCATCCCCCAATTTACATTCAACTATATTGCAACGCACTATTTTTGGAAACAAAGTTATTGACCATGAGCGTATTACAGGGAGAAATGGAAACAAGGATATAGTGGAGTTGATGCTTATCTACGAGGTTCACAAAGGGAAAATAATCAAAGTTACCGTACTTAGAAAAGAGGATTAAAACATAGTTTATTCGTAGCTTTGTCGAAAATTTAACAATAAGCGTCCTAAAAGTTATAAAATGTCAAAAATAGCAGTAGAATTCGGCATCAATGATGCCCTAAAGAAATTGGGAATAAAAGAAATCAATGAGGGTACCTCAACTGGGTCTAACCATTTTGGTTCTGGTGAAATCTTAGCTTCATATTCACCTGTGGATGGTGCATTAATTGGTAAGGTTAAATGTACCTCCAAAGCAGATTACGAAAAAGTGATGGACGCTGCAACCAATGCATTTCAAACCTGGAGAAAAAAACCTGCCCCTCAACGGGGGGAGATTGTGCGTCAGTTTGGTGATAAATTACGC
The DNA here is from genome assembly GCA_049668005.1 of Maribacter sp. GTDB lineage: Bacteria > Bacteroidota > Bacteroidia > Flavobacteriales > Flavobacteriaceae > Maribacter_A. The sequence goes on along the minus strand of JBATIW010000518.1, from coordinate 1,880 downwards.
GAACTAAAAGAACCTCTGGGCAAGCTAGTTTCTTATGAAATGGGTAAAAGCTACCAAGAAGGACTAGGGGAAGTACAGGAAATGATTGATATCTGTGATTTTGCGGTCGGACTTTCAAGACAATTACATGGATTAACCATGCATTCTGAGCGACCAGGACACCGTATGTATGAGCAGTACCATCCATTGGGCATTGTTGGCATTATCTCTGCATTCAATTTTCCAGTAGCTGTTTGGGCATGGAATACTGCGTTGGCATGGATCTGTGGTGATGTTTGCGTTTGGAAACCTTCAGAGAAAACCCCTTTGTGTGGAGTGGCCTGTCAAAATATAGCGGCCCAAGTATTCAAAGAAAATAATCTTCCAGAAGGAATCTCTTGTTTGATCAATGGCGACTATAAGGTTGGGGAAATGATGACCCAAGACAATCGTATGCCTTTGGTTTCTGCAACTGGTTCTATACGAATGGGTAAAATTGTAGCTCAAGCTGTTGCAGCGCGTTTAGGAAAATCACTGCTGGAACTTGGCGGCAACAATGCAATTATCGTAACGCCGGATGCTGATATTAAAATGACCGTTATCGGAGCTGTATTTGGCGCGGTTGGTACTGCCGGTCAGCGCTGTACTTCAACACGGAGGTTGATTATACATGAGTCTATATATGATACCGTAAAAGATGCAGTAGTAAGCGCATATAATCAATTGCGAATTGGAAATCCTTTAGACGAGAACAACCATGTTGGACCATTAATTGACATTGATGCCGTGGAAATGTATAAGGGGGCATTGTTAAAAGTTGTTGATGAAGGTGGAAAATTAATTGTTGAAGGTGGGGTATTGGAAGGTGAAGGTTATGAAAGTGGCTGTTATGTAAAACCGGCCATTGCGGAAGCTCAAAACAATTTTGAAATTGTTCAGCATGAAACCTTTGCACCTGTATTATACCTTTTAAAATATTCTGGTAATGTTGAAAATGCAATTGCCATACAAAATGGCGTGGTTCAAGGATTGTCTTCGGCAATCATGACCAATAATCTTCGTGAAGCGGAAAATTTCCTTTCACAAGCTGGTAGCGACTGTGGTATTGCCAATGTGAATATCGGTACATCAGGTGCAGAGATCGGTGGCGCATTTGGTGGTGAAAAAGAAACTGGCGGTGGGCGCGAATCAGGATCTGACGCGTGGAAAGTATATATGCGAAGACAAACAAACACAATAAACTATACCACCGAATTGCCTTTAGCACAAGGTATTAAATTCGATTTGTAAAGCATAAAGAAACCCGCTGACCAAATAGCTCCTTTATCACATTATTAAAGTGATTGGCTCAAACGGTCAGCGGGTTTACTTAACCCACTAAAACTAACTAATTCAACTATATACAGGTTAAATATCTACAATCGTTCAATTTCTTCTTTGCGTTTCCTCAACCTTCCAGCTACCTTCCAGCAATGCTTGCATGCCAAGTACAATTACCATGCAACAGAAAGTAAGGAAATTTTTAATTTTCGTTTTCATGATGCTTAATTCATTTGGTTCTCTATCATTTAAATTTATATAATAACATTATAAAAATCAAGCTTATCTGTGCCATTGGTCCATTGTACTGTATAGTTGTTACTATTTCTTTTATCTCTGGTAATTTACTAGACCACTTGTCATCTGGGATTTAGCACTTCCAATTGTTGGAATAGAAACCCTACCCCAATGCCGGAACTTTGTCGGGAGAGATAGGGATTAACATCTATATTTTTATGCAATTTCCTTTATCTTTTTTATAAGCGCGCCAGCTTTTATACAAATGGTAAGAAAATCTGTATGGATGGAATAATTATTTATAAAAAAGGCAAATCATACATTGTTGATTTAGAGCATTTAGT
>JBATIW010000517.1:0-8102 GCA_049668005.1 Maribacter sp. | reverse complement strand
CACATCATCCATTGCACTGAATGACCTTTTGGTCAAGAAGGTAACTTTAGTGACCGGGATTGCAAACCCTAAACCTTTGGTCAATTATTTAGAAAAAAAAGGAATGGTCTTGGAGCATTTGCAATTTAAGGATCATCATTTTTTTTCTCCCTCGGAAATTGAGCTATTCAATTCAAAAGAGTATGTTTTGACCACTGAAAAGGACTTTGCACGATTGAAGGAACGCGTTGAAAACCTACATTATATTTCTGTGAAGCATGTATTTTTCAATCATGGGGCATCGGATTTGGAAAAAGCTGTATCGGCAATTATACATTAGATTCTCCATTTTCCCTGTTCTCAAAAATATTCTCCCCAATTTTCTGATAGAACACTTCTGGTTTAAACGGTTTGGTGACAACATCATTACAACCTGCGGCATAGAAACTTTCCAAACTATCATCCAAAGAGATTGCTGTTAAAGCGATAATGGGAGTAGTTTGATCAAATTTCCTAATCTCAATAGTCGCTTCCTCACCACTAATCCCTGGCATATGTATATCCATTAAAATGGCATCGTACTTGTTGTTTTTGGCAAGATCAATAGCATCCATACCATTACTGGCAATATCGCTGGTAATTTCTTTTTTGGACAACATTTTCTTCGTGATGACCTGATTGATCTTATTATCTTCGACGATCATTAAATGAAGACCTTTAAATCCATATTCCTTGGTAGTAATCTCAAAAGGGATATCATCAACTATACTATCCTTACTTTTTAATTGCAGTTCAAAAAAGAAAGAGCTGCCTTTATCGATGTCACTCTCTAATTTTATTTCACTATTGAATAGCCCTAAAAGGCTTTTCACAATGGTGAGTCCTAGTCCGGTTCCTCCATATTCCCTGTTTATTTGAATTGAACCTTGTTCAAATCCTTCGAAAATATTTTGTTGCTGTTCTTTTGAAATCCCAATCCCATTATCTTTCACTTCAAAATAAAGGGTCACATCTTCCTCTTCTTTATGTACCATTTGTGCAATCACCTTTACTTCACCATTTTTAGTGAATTTAAGTGCATTACCCACCAGGTTCATGAATATTTGCGAAAGCTTCAAGGGATCACTCATTAAATGTGAAGGGATGCTGTCGTCATAATCCAAAATGATTTGGGTATTATTTTCCTTGGCACTCTGCTTTAATGAATCAATGACTTCCGCCAAAACCTTTTTAAGGTTGAACTCCATTATCAGAGGCTCTAATTTATCGGCATCAATCTTATTTATGTGCAAGATATCATTGATGAAATTTAAAAGATAGTCACCTGAGAATTTCAAGGCCTTTAAGTGTTCTTTTTGATTTTCACTTGGGTTTTCCTCCAACAACAAATGAGTGAGGCCTGTAACCGCATAAAGGGGTGTTCTAAGCTCATGACTAACTGTTGACAGGAAATTGGTTTTTGCCTCCATGGCATTCACTGCTTCATCTCTTGCAGCTTGTAATTCGCTGTTCTTTGTATGTAAGAGATCGTTTGTCTTGAGCTTTATCTGATTGTTCCTATATAGCGAAACAGCCAATAAAGAGATGATAATTAGAAAAGCAGAGGTCAATATTGCGGTTATTTCAGACCTATTTGCCGATTTACTCAGCTCCTCAATACGTTTATCCTGGCGTTTAACCTCGTCGATCAGGTTTTCACTATGTATTTCATCTGCCGTTCTCGTCTCGATTTTTATTTTTTCAATAGTGAAAATAGAGTCTTTTGCGGAATATAGATCTCGCGTCTTGGCTAGGGCCTCTTGATAGCGACCCAGGCCCTCGTAAGACTGAGCGAGTAATTGGTTACTTTCAATTATCTCTAAAAAAAAATCATTTTCTTTTGCCAGTTTTAAGGCGTTTTCAGCATACTTTAAGGCTTCCTCATAATTAGATAGTTTTATATTTGTTTGTGTAAGCCCAATGTTGGCCCTTGTTGCCAAATATTCCTTCTCATAAACATCAGTATTTACAACTAGTGAATTAAAATTCTTCGATGCGCTATCGTACTTTTCCAAATTCAAATAAATATTGCCTTCAGCAAGCAAAATATTATTAAAGAAATTTCGATCATTATTGAGTTGCCTCGCTTCATTGAGCATGAATAGGGCCCGGAAATTTTGATTCTGTTTAAAAAGAAGAATAGCTTCAATATACTTGTAGATAGCGTCCCCATATGGGTATTCTATATCTTTAAGTAATGTTTTTGCCCTGTCCCAATAAAACATTGTAGTATTCACCTTGTCTAACTTTAAATATAGCAGAGCGAACATATTATAACTGTCTATCAATGTTTTAACATCCTTGTTCTCCTCTGCCAAAGCGGCAGCTTTATCCAAGGACTTAAGGGCTAAGTCTATTTGGTTTTTATTACCTAATGTTCGGGCTTCATTGAAGTACTCTTGGACATCATTATGAACAGAATCATTCTGTCCAAATACACTTAATCCAAAGCACAAGAACACCATAACAACGACTAACTGCTTTATACCTGCATATGTGTTTATTAAGCTCAAACGAATATCTTGTTTAGCATTAAGTTTATTATATCTATAATTCTGCCGCAATAACCTGTTTCATTATCATACCAGCCAATAATGTTAACCCTATTTCCGATTACGGAAGTCTTCTGAGAATCAAACGTACAAGAATAGCAACTATTGTTTATTACAATGAAAACTATAGGGTATTTCATATAATAATGTATGTTTTTTAGCTCATTCTGCGATGCTCTTTCAAAAGTATCATTAATTTCTTGAATTGAAGTTTTACTTTTTACGTTTAAACTAAGGTTGGATAACGAGCCATTTGTAACTGGTATTCCAATGCATTACCCACCAATTACATCGGCCAATTCCACCAGATCCGTTTCTGCCAATAATTACGGTGTTCATAGGAAAAATCCTCTTTGGCGCTATTTATAAAATAGTGAAATGAAATTATTCAATATGCTTGTGAGCCTTATAGGAAGATCTTACCAAAGCACCACTCTCTACATGTCTAAAGCCCATTTTAAGCCCTACTTCTTCATATTTCTTAAACTGTTCGGGAAGAATGAATTCTTTAACGGGTAAGTGTTTTTTTGAGGGTTGAAGGTATTGGCCGATGGTAACCACATCTACATTTGCATTCCTCAGGTCTTCCATAGTTTCAAGGACCTCTTCCTCAAGTTCACCAAGACCAAGCATTATCCCGGATTTTGTCCTGTTTACACCACTTGAACGTAAATACCTTAAGACCTCTAAACTTCTATCATATTTAGCCTGTATACGAACTTCCCTAGTAAGTCTTCTTACAGTTTCCACGTTATGTGAAACTACTTCAGGAGCAACTTCAATAATTCGATCTAAATGCCTTTCAATGCCCTGGAAATCAGGAATAAGGGTCTCTAGCGTAGTTGAAGGATTCATCCTGCGGATCGCTTGAACGGTCTCTGACCAGATAATAGAGCCCATATCTTTTAAATCATCTCGATCCACTGAAGTTATTACGGCATGTTTAATGCCCATGATTTTGATAGATCTTGCTACTTTTTCAGGCTCGGCCCAATCAACAGCAGAGGGTCGGCCAGTTTTTACGCCACAAAAACCACACGAACGTGTACAAATGTTTCCTAATATCATGAACGTAGCTGTCCCTTCACCCCAACATTCACCCATATTTGGACAACTCCCAGAGGTACATATGGTATGCAGGTCATATTTGTCTACCAAGCCGCGTAATTGGGTATATTTCTTACCTGTGGGAAGTTTTACCCTTAGCCAATTTGGTTTTCCTTTTGGTGGTGCAACAGAATTTACGCTCATTCCTCAATTTTGGACAAATATACGAACAAAAAAATGTACCAAACACAAGCCAAAGAAGACTTGATAGTGCTGATAATAGACTTATTTAAATTAAGAATTAAAGTATTCCTACTTTTTGTTTTTGATGATTTCCGCCAGTAACTTCTTTGCCCTTAATAGCTTAACCTTTACGTTGTTGATAGGTTCGTCTAGCTCCGTAGCAATCGCCGCATAGCTTAATTCATTAAAATAGCGAAGATTAATTACCTTCTGGTAATGTGGCTTTAACTTCTTTATGTTTTCAAGGAGCGTTGCCAGATTTTGTTCTATAATCAAATTATCTTCTGCAGTAGGCGCATCATCCAATACTTTGGTTATGGCTTCGTTGTTTCCACCGGAATCCAGTACATTTCTTTTTCTTTTCCGAATGAGGTCGACATGGATATTTTTTGAAATTGTAATCAACCAAGTCTTAAATTCATAGGAATCGTCAAAAGTATTTAATTTATCAAAGGCTTTTGAAAAGGTTTGTATAGTGATATCCTCTGCGTCATTTTCATTTTCGGTACGCTTAAGTTGAAAGCCGTAAACATCATTCCAAAAAGTGTCCAATAAATTGCTGAAGGCAATCTGGCTGCCCAATTTTGCCTTGTTGATAATGGTACTTATGGTATCTTCAGTTTTATCCAAAAAGAGAAATGGTTTAGACTTTAAAAGGCAAAATTCTATTGTATTTCCGGGACAGCATCTTTCTTACAATCCTGTTCACTTGGCATTTTGCCACACATACCACAAGCTTCGCCTTCTTTATTCAGGAATGGACTTTGGCTTGCACATGTGCCCGCAAACTGTCCATCTTTTTTGGACCATATTTTTATGGCAATACCTGCAAAGGCCAGTGCTAAAAGACCGATTGTTAAAAGAATCAGTATCATACTAAAATTTTGAACAAAGATACAAAAATAAAGCCCTGACCATATGATCAGGGCTTTATTATTAAGGATATTGATTGTAGCCTAATAATCTATTTTCGCAACAATGTTTTCAACTGTTGGAGTGTTATTACCTCCTTTAGGTTCTATGGTAATATAACTAACCGCCTTATCTGCATAAGGCAATGCCAGTAGTTTTTCTTTTCCTGCCGATTCATCAATAATTCCAAGATTGATCATTTCGCCATTGACCTCAGCCCACATTTGGAAACTTTGGTTTTCAGGTAAATTAGGAAGCATCTTGACATTGATATAGGAGAGCTTTTTAACAGGATTAATATAGGCAACTGCCTTCAACTCTTTTGCCCTGTTATTACCTTTGACATTGAATCTTCTTGTTTGAGGATTATTGAGGACGATGAATTGATTTCGAACATCAGCCAACTCGAGTCTCATATCTTCTTTAAGCGTTTCTATTTTATTGTTTACAATGATATTCTCTTCCTGTAGATTTTGGTTTTGGTTCCAAAGGAAATATGAGGCACCTGCAAACATCATAGCAACAAAACTAGCAGCAATGGCATATCTGAAGAACTTTCTTCTACCCGCATTCTCAGACTTAATTCTAGCAATAATCTTGTTCTTTAGACCTTCTGGGGTCTTGATAGCGTGGATTTTGGCAAATGTCTCCAAGTTCTCTTGAAGCTCAGTATACGTTTTCCTAACTTCAGGGTACATAGCTATATACCTTTCCACTTGCATAGATTCCTGCGTATTTGTTGTTCCCAACAAATACTTCTCCAACAAATCGGAATCTAAAAATATTTTTATCTTTTCTTTCATTGTATCAGATTTAATATAAACGCTAGTAACATCGATGAGCCGTAAATTTTTCTTAGCTCTCTTAATCCGATTTTTAATCTTGATTTAATGGTCCCCAGCGGAATATCCAGTTCATCACTGGCTTCTTGCTGTGTCATACCATGAAAAAATAAGGCTTCAAGTACAATTTGATACTTGTTTTCTATCTTATCAAGATTTTCACGAACATCAATTAATTCAGGCTTGATGCTTTCAACGCCTAGATTATATACGTCCGAAACGTCCATTTGGATTTCTTTATCCGATTTTGTGTTAACGCTTCGCAGTTTGTCAATCGCTGTATTTCTAGTGATTCTAAACAACCAAGTGAACAATTTAGCCTTTGAGGCATCGTAAGAATCTGATTTTTTCCAGATTTTCACAAAACTTTCCTGAAGTACATCTTGGGCCAATTCTTCATCGCGAACTACTTTCTTTGCCACACCATATAAGGTGTCACCATAGTGTTCATACAAAAGCGAAATGGCTTTTTCATTTCGTTCTTGTAATAATTCTACAATATGCTTTTCAAGGAGTGCGCTCATGCATTGTCAAGGTCTTGAAAAAATTATTGCCGCTGGCGGCATCCAATCAATTCATTTTAACCGTATATCCATTAAACGCTAATTTATAAAATTGATTGTTATAGCTAGCGTTATCTCAAGGTTTTAATTATATAAGTGTGCAACTGGTAATTGTACATTTAATTTTTGGTTAGTTTGGTTTGGTATAGCCCCTGTTATTTTTAGCAGGGGTTATTTTATGATATTAACTTCAGGGGTAATTCTGATTTCGTACGTATCAAATACTTTATCCATTATCTTTTGTGCCAAATCAATAATTTCGGCACCTGTGGCATTACCATAGTTGACCAATACCAAGGCCTGATTTTTATGCACTCCGGCATCGCCATATCGTTTGCCCTTAAACCCACATTGCTCAATTAACCATCCTGCTGGGACTTTATATTCATCATCAGATACCCTATAATATTTGGCATTTGGATGTTTGGTTATGAATAGATCAAACTCCGGCTTGGATAAAATTGGATTCTTGAAAAAGCTCCCGCTATTGCCCAATTCTTTTGGATCCGGGAGCTTGCTTTGCCGAATGACCACTACCGCATTTGAAATATCTTTTATGGTTGGGGATTTTATGCCCCTTCGTTCCAATTCTTCTTCAATGGCTCCGTAAGATGTATTAAGCTTGTGCTTCTTTTTGGTAAGCTTAAATGTTACTGAGCTTATTATGTATTTTCCCTTGCCTTCATTCTTAAAATATGAATCCCTATACCCGAAATTGCAATTTTTCTTCGAAAAAGTACTAATTGATCGATCCTCTATATCCACAGCTTCACAACTGACAAAAGTGTCCTTGAGTTCTACGCCATAAGCGCCAATATTCTGTATAGGCGCAGTGCCCGTGTTTCCTGGGATGAGCGACATGTTTTCCAAGCCGCCATAATTATGATCCAGGCACCAGAGTATCAAATCATGCCATACCTCACCAGCCATTACTTTTAGATAAACATGGTCGTCATCTTCTTTGATAATCTCTTTTCCTTTTATGTTGATATAAAGTACTAGCGCATCGATATCTTTTGTAATCAACATATTGCTACCTCCACCTAATATCAATTTAGTGGGATAATCATCAAGCCCTAATGCTTCTTTCAGGGCATCGACGTTTTGGATTTCTAGGAAAAATTTAGCCTTGGCGTCTATGCCAAAAGTATTGTGCTTTTTTAGGGATATGTTTTTGAGGACATTCATTGACCCTTATAGATTTTTAAGGCTTCATTTAAAATATTAACCGCTCTTCTAAGGCTATCCTTTTCCAGGACATATGCGATTCGTATTTGGTTTAACCCTAAACCCTCAGAGGCATAGAAACCAGCAGCAGGGGCAACCATAACCGTTTCACCATTAACCCTGAATTCTTCTAATAGCCATTGTGCAAAATTATCTGAGTTTTCTATAGGAAGTTCAGCTATACAATAAAAAGCGCCCTGAGGATGACCGATTTTAACCCCATCAATTTTTTCGAGCTCTTCGATTAAGATGTTTCTTCTTTCAACATACTCCTCCTTCACATCATCAAAATAACTTTGTGGTGTGTCTAGCGCTGCCTCACTGGCAATCTGTGCATAGGTTGGTGGAGACAATCTCGCTTGTGCGAATTTGAGTGCCGTTTTAATGATTTCATTGTTTTTTGATACTAAGCAACCGATTCGGGCACCACACATACTGTATCGTTTCGAAACTGAGTCCACAATTATGGCATTTTCGTCCATTCCGGATTCTTGTAAGATGGAATAATGTTCTTTGTTGTCATAAGTGAACTCACGATACACTTCATCTGCCACAAGAAATAGGTTATGTTTCTTGACTAATGCCGCTAATTTTTGAATTTCGTCCTTACTATATAAATAACCGGTAGGATTACCTGGATTACAAATAAGTATGGCCTTTGTTTTCGGAGTGATCAGTTTCTCGAATTCCTCAATAGG
>JBATIW010000516.1:0-3470 GCA_049668005.1 Maribacter sp. | reverse complement strand
TCATATAACCTGTGATAATATCAGGTGAGTTTATATCAATGGTTCGGATGGAGTCATTTTCAAAGGAAGAAGACACTCGAAAATCGTCAAAATAATAGGTATCGTTCTTATTTTGAAAAATGGTCTTTGTAAAATTGACTTCCCCAATAATATTATCCAAAGAATTTCCCGAAATATCAATATTCACATTTCCTTTGAAAATAGATACACTATCATTGATGAAGTTCAACTTTTTCAAGTCGGCATAGTCGACCGCTGCAATAAAATTGAAGTTATTCCGGTCTTCACCAAAATCGGCCAATCCCTTAAAATTAAATTTTAAATTTTCGTCATTACTGAAAATAGAACCATCGAACAATTGCTCTTTAAGAATACCGGAAACCTTTAAGTTGTTATACTCATAATTGTTGAATTCTATTGCGTATACCTCGCCAGTTACCTCAGTATTGAGATTCTTCTTTACAAACCCTTTACCTTCTACATTAAAATCCAAGGTGGTTTTCCCCAAACTTTTATTCTTAACAAATTCACCTAGGTCAAAATCTATCAAGGAAACAAATCCATTGTAGGTTGCATTATCGATGTTGTTGAAATTTGTCAGCTCCAAATCAACATAACTACTTCCCACTGCAGTGTTAAAATTCATTTTGGTCTTTACCGAACTTTCTGTTACTGTGGTTGCTCCCCTTATGGTAAATTGTCCTAGTGTACTAAAAGCTGATGGCAGTGAGTTACCTAAAATATTGGGCATTAAAGACCGTAGTTCATAGTAACTGCTGGTAACGTTTTTCATATTGGCCTCCATTACAAATGGGACTTCTTTTGAAAAAAGATTCTTGAAATTGAAATCTCCACGAATTCCGGTATTATCCGTTAATAAAAAGAGGTCTTCTGTATTCAGATCATTCAGTACTCCATTGATATTTGAAGAAAATTGAACGCTCTTACCCTTTCCAAATTGATCGTAAAGTAAATTAACCTCGTCAAAGGCAACGGATGACTCGGTAAATTCAGCCGTTATCTGAACTTTATTCAAAAAATCCTTAAAATCCTTTCGGTCGTAATCAAAAACGAGGTTTCCTTTTAAGCTTGACCCAGGGGTTTCGATACTTAGTGTATCAAACCGCATCTGTTGTTTTGTATACTTGAACTGTGTAACAAGCTTCTTAACCTCAATGTCTCGCTTGTCTTTAAATGAAAGGGCATTTATTGCCGTTGAAACATCCGGCCCCTGAATTAAAAAATCAGTAGCGCTTATCCTAAGGTTTTTAAAACTAAGGATCTCAGTATTTACAAGGTTTTCATCAATCAGTTTAAATGTGCTGTTTGCAATTTCTACATTGGAAGATGAGAAAAAGAATGGTGGTTTTCCAGGCTTTCTGGGCTTACCATCATCCAACTTATCAATAAACACATCTAAATTGGTGCTAGTGGTGTCTTTATAGGTTTTTAGCTTAAAGTTGAGTTTATCGATATCAATATGGCCAAACTCAAGTTTTCCATTAGTTAAATTACGGACACTTAAAATCGAGGTACTAAGTTCATCTATGTAAAAGAGGGTGTCTTTGCGATAGTCTTCAATATAAACACCTTTCAAGGCCGTGTCCCAAGAAATCAACGAAACACGTATTTCATCAATATTGATATTTGTGCCGAACTCCTCATTTATAGCATTTGTGGCATACTTTGCAAAGCGGGTCTGCACAAAGGGCATGGAAAGAACAATAGTGCCCAGAACGCATATAAGCAACAATACCAAGAGTATTCGAACCAGTATTTTTCTTAGTTTTCTGATAGGGCTTTTATGTTTTACCTTTGTACTCCAATTTTTATTCCAAACCTGGTGGAAAAAGAAACAATTTACATTCTAGCTATCGAATCATCCTGTGATGATACTTCTGCAGCTGTTTTATGCGATGATAAAGTTATTAGCAATGTCGTTGCAACTCAAAAAATCCATGAGGAATATGGGGGTGTCGTACCCGAACTTGCCTCGAGGGCGCATCAGCAAAATATTGTACCTGTGGTGCACCAAGCTTTACTGAAAGCAAATATCGACAAAAAACAGTTATCAGCCATAGCTTTTACGCGCGGACCAGGACTTATGGGCTCATTATTGGTTGGCACCTCATTTGCCAAGTCACTTGCGCTTGGTTTAGACATACCACTTATTGAGGTTAACCACATGCAAGCACACATATTGGCACATTTTATTTCAGATGAACATAGCATAAAACCGGGTTTTCCATTTTTGGCAATGACCATAAGTGGTGGCCATACACAAATTGTCAAGGTCAACGACTATTTTAATATGGACGTCCTAGGGGAAACATTGGATGACGCGGTGGGTGAGGCATTTGACAAAAGTGGAAAATTGTTAGGACTACCCTACCCTGGTGGACCATTGGTTGATAAATATGCCCAATTGGGTAATCCGAAAAAATTTCCATTTCCAAAACCCAAAGTGGATGGTTTGAATTTCAGCTTTAGTGGATTAAAAACCAGTATCCTATATTTTGTTCAAAGAGAAACCCAGAAGAATCCAAAATTCGTAGCGGAAAACCTCAATGACATATGTGCTTCCATTCAATACACTATTACCAATATATTATTGGACAAACTAAAAAAGGCAGTAGAACAAACCGGAATTAAACAGGTAGCAATTGGCGGAGGGGTTTCGGCCAATTCCGGAATTAGGTCTGCATTAAAAAATGCCGAAAAGAATTACGGATGGTCTACATATATTCCTAAATTTGAGTATTGTACTGATAATGCCGCAATGATCGGTATTGTTGGATATTATAAGTTTAAAAACAAGATGTTCGCAACGCAAGATATAACTGCGAAAGCCAGGTACATCATTTGAACCCCGAACTATGGCTTATAATCAAGAGTTGGAAAAACGACTGGATTTTGCGCTAAAGATGTTTCCGAAAAGTATTTCAGACCATCTTTCCAAAAAGAAAATGTTTGGTGGACTAGCTATTATGTATAAAGGGAAAATGACTGTTGGAGTCGTAAAAAATGATTTAATGGTACGTGTAATAGGAAGTAAAATGAATGCTATTTTACAACAGGATGCCGTTAGACCAATGGATTTCACTAACAGACCCATGAAAGAATTCATATACGTTTCCGCACAAGGTTTTGAAACCGAGGAGCAACTCCAAAATTGGATTGAATTAGGTATTGAACATGCTCAAAATAAATTAATAACAACCAAAAAATAGCAATTAAATATCTATGCAATTATTCTATAATCCCCGTCTGGACAATAGTGCCTCTCAATTTATTTTCGGTCCTGAGGAAAGCAATCACATAGTAAAGGTATTACGCAAAAAAGAAGGTGATACTTTATTGATTACCAATGGCAAAGGTTATATGTTCGAAGCCAAAATCATGCTTGCCGATACGAAAAGATGTAAGGCACAAATAAGCTCGACTACTAAAAAGCACCGAAACATGTATTG
>JBATIW010000515.1:0-2975 GCA_049668005.1 Maribacter sp. | reverse complement strand
TAGCTATCCCGTTCACACATTTTTTCAATGGATCGATGAATATACCCCAAGTCTGGCTCAACTTTTTTGATAATCTCACCGTCTATGGTCAATAAAAGACGCAGAACACCATGGGTTGCAGGGTGCTGAGGTCCCATATTAATGAAGTATTCCTCAGATTTAAAGTTGGTTTCCACGGTTGTTGTTTTCATAATTCACTTTACGCTGATGCAGGATATTTATTCCTAATATTTTTTGCTTTGCATCATCCAATTTGTACTCTTATGCCTAAAGGCACATCATATATGCTGTGAGTGCTTCTTTCTCATCTTTCGTTAAATCCAGTTCTAAAACCAGATTAAAAAACTCAACAGTATCATCCAATGTCGGGAGTCTATCATCATGTAAGTAAGGCGGGGAATCCTTTATTCCCCTTAAAGGGAATGTTTTTATGGGTCCCTCAGGTCTTCCTTTATAGAATCGTTCTACTTTTAAATCATGCATATAGTCATCAACAAAAGCAGGTCCGTAATGGCATCTTACACATTGTGCTTTTCCATTGAATAATTTTTCACCGGATAATTCTTGTTTGGTGGCTTTTTCAGGAATCAGCTTCCCCATAGGGCCCAATTTTGGCGCAGGTGAAAAATCGAGCATGGCATTAAAATCGCCCATTCTATTGGACACTGATTTTTGGTGCCCTCTTGGACCAATGTGTTGCATCATTCCAGGGTCACCATCAAAATACTCCTCTATTTCAGCAAAGTGATCCATACTCCGAATGGAACGCTTGGAGGATAATTGTATTAAATTGTAATTACCCCTCATTGAAGGTGTTCCCACCCGAAGCCGTGCTAAATGCGGCCTACTGTCGGGAGAAAGCTCAAATGCGCCATTGGTATGACCGTTTACATGACAAGAAAAGCAGGCAACACCGGCACTAGGTTCAGGAGTAACCCGATGTGTTGTATGATTAAACCAAGTTGTAGGTGTTGGTCGTAACAATTCCTTTAATCCCTCCATTTGTTCAGGTGTTAGCAATCCATTGAAGATTTCGTAATAATTGCTAATAGTAACTTCCTTTCCTTTGGTAACATCGCACAATTCTTTATGAGTGGTCAAGAACATTGGTGGTGGAAACTCAGGAAGGTACTGATCCGGATAATCATGGTCAACATCTATTCTTAGGTGTTCAGGATGTGCTATGTTCCAACTATCAGGGAACACCATATGTGCCGTTGAAGCCAATGGATGAGCCAATGGTTTAAATGGAAACAGGTCTTTTTGCTTTATTTCTTCTGCAGACAATTTGGCTAACTGCTCATAAGAACCAATACCACTTGGCAATCTTGTAATAGGGCCTTTCATAATCACTTTTCTTCCCCCTGACATATATTTTCCTTCATAGGATTCACCATTGAAATTGTAACGCGAATTCATATAGGATTTTATATCCTTCATCAATTGGGGTTTTTGCTTATTGTGGTATGCCAACCATTCATTCCATTCCATAGGAAGGTTAGGATTCATAAATGAACTTTTCCCCTTTCCGCCATAGTTCCAAAGATCAAAAGGGGTTCTTTCCCCTTTCTGGATTTCAGGAAAGGGTTTTAGTGAATCAATATGACCTGCCCCAAGACCATAATCGGGTTCAACATAATCTTTAACAACAGCGCCTGGTGATTGTAATAAATGTAACCCCAAATCTTGGGCAACTTGAAAACCCAATAGGAGTACGGCAACCAGAATAAGAGATCCAATCAAGTACTTTTTTTTCATTTTATTTCACTTTTTATTTTACAGTATTAATATTTTGTCGAGGATTATTTGATGACCATATTGATCTCATCCACATAATCCTTGCGTAATGGGAATCCTTCCCATTCATCTGTCAAAAAGAGTCTTTTTAAATTAGGGTGATTATTGAATATTATTCCAAAAAAATCATATACCTCACGTTCGTGAAATTCAGCGGTCATCCATATATCGTACACAGAATCCAATGATGGATTCTCCCTATCGGGTGTTTTTACTTTTACAACAATGCTATGTCTGTGAGTGGTCGATTCTAAATGATATACAACTCCTAATTCAGCTCCCCAATCAACACCGCTGAGACAAAATAGATAATCAAAATGGGTTTGCTCATTACCCTTTAATTGGGCCATCAAAGAATGAAGCTGTTCTGGCTGCACAAAAATGTTCAGGAACTGGGAACCCTCTTCACTAAATTCCAAAATGCTTGGGTTAATTGGTTCTTGTGGCGCTGGCTTTTCTTCTGTATTTTCTTCATTTTCAGTTATTTCTACCACTTCTGAAACCTTATCTGCCTCAGGATTGGGAAACCAGCTTCCTATAAGTTCTTGTAATGCTTGGTTGGTCATATTTTTTGTTTAGAGTCCTTCATCGAACCCGTCAATAGGATTCTTTTTATGCTTCATACTCTCGGTTCGTATTTTATCCTGTAACATTAACATACCTTCCAATAGTGCTTCTGGGCGTGGAGGGCATCCTGGTACATATACATCAACAGGGATTACATGATCCGCTCCTTTTACCACCGAATACGTATTAAAGAAAAAGGGTCCGCCAGAAATGGCACATGCCCCCATTGCAATTACATATCTGGGCTCAGCCATTTGATCGTACAAACGTCTAAGCACAGGCGCCATTTTGTTTACAATGGTACCTGCTATTATAATCAAATCGGCCTGTCTAGGGGAAGGTCGTGCAACTTCAAAACCAAACCTGGAATAGTCATGCCTTGCTGCACCTGTCTGCATCATTTCAATGGCGCAACAGCTGGTTCCAAAATATAAGGACCATAGTGAATTTGAGCGGCCCCAATTAATTATCTTGTCCAACGAAGTAACAATGACATTGGCACCGTTCCCCGCTGGGATTACCTTTCCTGGAAAATCTTCTGGTATTTCTGGCTTGTCTATTCCCATTTTAACGCTCCTTTCTTCCATGCATAAATTAAACCTAAACCTAAA
>JBATIW010000514.1:0-2456 GCA_049668005.1 Maribacter sp. | reverse complement strand
GTTTAGGTGAACTCACCGCAGGCATTGCCCATGAAATCCAAAATCCCTTGAACTTTGTGAATAATTTTTCTGAAGTGAATACCGAATTGATTGATGAATTAAGCGAAGAAGTTGAAAAGGGAAATCTTGATGAAGTAAAAACAATAGCAAAAAATATTAAGGATAATGAACAAAAAATTAATCACCACGGCAAAAGAGCAGATGCCATCGTAAAAGGGATGCTACTGCATAGTCGTAGCAGTAGCGGAGTAAAAGAACCAACCGATATCAATGCACTCTGTGATGAATATTTGCGTTTGGCCTATCATGGTTTACGGGCGAAGGACAAGAGTTTCAATGCAAAGTTCGAAACTCATTTTGATGAAGGCATTGGCATGGTAAAAATAATACCGCAAGATATTGGCCGGGTAATTCTCAATTTGATTACAAATGCTTTTTATGTTGTAGATGATAAGTCCTCCTCCGCCAAGGCTTCCGGTGATACAAAATATGAACCAACGGTTTCCATAAGTACCAAAAAAGTAGGCAAAAAAGTGGAAATCAAGGTTTTGGACAATGGCAATGGTATCCCTAAAAAGGTGTTGGAGAAAATATTCCAACCTTTCTTTACCACCAAGCCAACGGGACAAGGAACGGGATTGGGATTATCCTTATCTTATGATATCGTAAAAGCGCATGGTGGGGAACTCAGTGTGGAGACTAAGGAAGGGAAAGAAACAATATTTACCATTAAACTGCCGATTGGCTAATCAAACTAAAGTAACTTAAAAGAAAAAGGGCATGAAAATATTAGTAGTAGACGACGAACGTGATGTACAATTACTGTTTCAGCAACGTTTTAGAAAAGAAATCAAGAGCGGAGCGCTCAATTTTGTTTTTGCCTTTTCTGGGGAAGATGCCCTCAATATTATGAAGACCATGGAACAAAAAGCCGTTCTTATCTTATCGGATATTAACATGCCGGGCATGAGCGGATTGGAATTACTGGAAAAAATCAGGACGAATTATGAAAAACCACCACCGATGGTCATGATGATCACTGCCTATGGGGACGAGGAAAACCGAAGTACTGCGAAGCGCTTGGGTGCCGACGATTTTCTGACCAAACCCTTGGATTTTGCCCTTTTAAAAAATATATTATTAAACCTTGTATGATGTCAAAAATACTGGTAGTGGATGACGAGACAGATTTGGAAGTGCTCATCAAACAAAAGTTTCGAAAGCAGATAAGGCAAAAGGAATACGAATTCATCTTTGCGATCAATGGGAAGGATGCCTTGGAAAAACTCCTAACCGATCCCGATACTGATATCGTCTTGAGCGATATCAACATGCCGGAAATGGATGGGCTAACCTTACTAACCAAAATAAATGAACTTAATCCGTTGTTAAAATCGGTGATTGTTTCGGCCTATGGGGATATGGACAATATTCGTACGGCCATGAACCGCGGGGCTTTTGATTTTATTACCAAGCCCATTAATTTTGAGGACCTTACCCTGACCATGGAAAAGACCTTAAAACATGCCCGTGAAATAAAAAATAACCTCAAGGCCATTAAGGAAAACAACATTTTGAAGATGTATGTTGACGAAAACGTACTCAATTTTATGGGAAGCCAAGAATACGAATCTATCGTCATGGCCAATGAAAATATTGAAGCCACGGTGATGTTCATAGACGTATGCGGATTTACGGCCATAAGCGAAAACACTGCACCTAATGTGGTGGTGACTATGCTCAACACCTATTTTGATGTGATGGTGAAAGAAATTATTGCCCAAGAAGGACATATAGACAAATTCATTGGCGATGCCGTCATGGCGGTATTTCGGGGTGAATACCACTTAGATCGGGCCATAGATGCCGCTTTGGCCGTGCGACATCAAATCAACAACCTGCCCGAAGTAAAAGGTACCAAGCAATTTACACCCAAAGTCTCCATCGGAATCAACAGTGGGGAAATGATCTCAGGGAATATAGGATCTTCCAGTCTAAAACGCTTGGATTATACGGTCATCGGCGATACGGTGAATATTGCCGCCCGGCTGCAGGATGCGGCGAAGGAAAATCAGATCCTTATTGCAGCATATTGTTATGAGCAAGTGAAAGAAGCATTTCAATGTAAAAAAATTGGTAGTATTGATTTGAAAAACAAGGCGCAACCGCTAGTGACTTATGAAGTAATCGAGTAAGATTAACTATAATGCTAACTTTCGACATTTAAACAACTTACTCAGTTATGATTACCAAGCTTGGGGAAAAATTCACACAGCTGTTTTTAAAATACATGCCAGACGCCTTTGTGTTTGCCATGCTCCTTACCCTTTTGGTTGCGGTTTGTGCTTGGTTATGGCTTGGTGCAACACCTATGGAAATAATCACTTCTTGGTACGATGGTTTCTTCGATTTGTTGGCCTTTGGAATGCAAATAGTTTTAATCATCATAACTGGAT
>JBATIW010000513.1:0-2112 GCA_049668005.1 Maribacter sp. | reverse complement strand
CACATCATGGGTAATGATCAAGGAGGATGTACCATATTTTTTTTGAATACTTCGCATTAATTCAATAATCTCTTTCGCAGTTATGGGGTCCAAACCACTAGTTGGTTCATCATACAAGATAATTTTTGGCCTAAGAATTAGGGTACGGGCCAAAGCAACCCGTCTTTTCATTCCTCCGGAAAGTTCTTCTGGCATTAGATCAATAGCATCTGCAAGACCTACACTCTCTAAAGCCTCAAGAACTAAAGGTGTGGTATCTGAGATGTTACCGAGTTTCTCTTTATGACGTCGCATAGGAAACTCCAAATTCTCCCTTACGGTCATAGAATCATACAAAGCGCTTCCCTGAAACAAAAATCCAATTTCAGAACGCAGAATATCAAGGGTTGGCCTGTCTAACAATTTTATCTCATTTCCCATAACTGATATATAACCACTATCGGGTTGCATTAATCCTACAAGGCATTTGATCATTACGGACTTCCCTGAACCCGATTTTCCCATAACCACCAAATTTTCCCCTTTATACAATTTCATATTAAAGCCATTGAGTACATGGTTCTTTCCAAAGCGTTTATAAACATCTTTGATATGGATTATGACTTCACGTTCGTCGGTCACGGTATTATTGAAAGTTTCTTTTTCTTGTATCATCACAGGTCGTAAAAAATGTCAGATATAAAAACGGCTATAAAATCTATCACAAACAAAAGCATGGATGTAAAGACGACAGCAGTATTGGCGGCTAAACCAACACCGGCAGTACCCTTTTTACTGTAATAGCCCTTAAAACAACCCACCAGGCCAATTGCAAAACCAAAAAAGAAAGATTTCACAGTTGCAGGAATCAAATCCCGATAATCCAATGCATCAAAAACACGATTAAAATAGAGCAGGAATGAGACATTTCCCTTAAAATTTTCAACCAGTGCAGATCCGTATAAAGCAATGGCGTCTCCCATGATTACCAGCAATGGCAGCATAAGCGTAGTGGCCAAGATTCTTGTCACGACCAAATATTTAAACGGATTTGTTCCTGATACTTCCATGGCATCTATTTGTTCGGTAACACGCATAGAACCTAACTCGGCTCCAATACCTGACGCAATTCGCCCCGCACAAACCAATGCCGTGATTACAGGACCCAGTTCCCGAACTATAGAAATCCCTACCATATTGGGCATCCAGGATACCGCGCCAAATTCAATGAGCGTTGGCCTGGATTGCAGGGTAAGCACCAGCCCAATTATGAACCCTGTAACCATTACCAGAACCAGGGAGCGGTTACCCATATGATAACATTGCCTGAGTAACTCCTTAAACTCAAAAGGAGGCCTGAACAATTCTTTAAAAAAGCGGCCGGCAAAATATGCCAGCTCCCCTATCTCTATGAAGAATTGTTTTATTCCACCCAAACTTAGTTTTACAGCACTCATAGGTGATATATATCTTGTGGACCTGATACTTCAAATATACCTTTAAAACAATAGGTTATAAATGATATAAGTCATATGTAAAGACTGATCTTGCTCATACTCCGTTTGCCCCATGAGTATTAATTTTATGCTGTCCCAGATAATTGCAGACAAAACGAACAGGAATAAAATTAAATAACCTATGATCCTAAAACCCGTATTTTTTCTTTGTTTGTTTATGGTATATATAAGTGCTTCTGTTAAGTCTGAGAACAATTCATTTAGGCCGGAAAGAATACTCCATACGGAAATCACAGAAAACAGCAGGGACACAACAAGAAAAATCATTAGTGCCTATTGGATACCTATAAAACAGGATGTTACTATAAGTCAATATTTTCAATTCATGGATTCTTTGGTAACCGCCTATGACTCACTGGTTCCTTACCCCTTATCAGAACACCTTCTGGTGCGTGCCAATCCATGGATAATAGACACGCTGGCCAATACAGATTACTATCGAATGACTGCACGAGATTACTTTGTTTATGATCAGCGGAAGCTATTTGTATTACGGGCATCAGATTCTATAATGATCCCGGATTCCCTGTCGGCAGCCTACATTATGGATGCTTTTAAAAAAACGAGTCTAGATGTAAATATTCCCGAATTTAAACTTCGAATTTATCAGGATACC
>JBATIW010000512.1:0-12179 GCA_049668005.1 Maribacter sp. | reverse complement strand
CCATATAAGTCTGAGCTGCCTGCTGTATCTTTATGCTCCCCCCACTGAATTAAATCCCCTTCAATGCTCCGACAGGCACTCCCAGACCCCAATCGTGCTAAAAAAGATGCTTTGTGATTGAAAAAGTCATCATCCATCTCAGGGTTCATTTCTTTTTCCATGTATAATAAGCACAATGCCAAAGCAGCCATCCCACTAGCAGAAGAGGCAATTCCGCTACTATGCGGAAAGGAATTTGAGGTTTCTATTTTGAGGTGGTATTCCTTTAAAAAAGGTACATATTCTTCAATTCTCGTAAAGAACGTTTGAATTTTAGGTTTAAAATCTTCCTTGGGTTTTCCCTCAAAAAATAATTCAAAAGAAAAATCATCACTCTTGGTATTTAATTTAACGTAAGAAATTGTTGTTGTTGTTACGCAGGCATCCAATGTAAAACTTATAGATGGATTGGCCGGAATTTGATCCGCCTTTTTACCCCAATATTTAACCAAGGCAATGTTACTTGGAGCTTTATAAGTTACCTTCCCTTGTTGAATTTGGTGATTGTATTGTAAAGGAATGAAATCTTTTATGGTCATTGAAAAAGAATTTATGCAAAGATAGTTTTTAAGTAGTTTGAATGGTACCCATAAAATTTATTCACTATTTTAGGGGATAATCTCCAACCCATTGAGTAAGAAACTAACCTATATTGCTATTGCTGTAAGTGTATGTCTGGTCATAGGCTTTCTATCCAGTTTCGCCACACAAAGTTCGGTCAATGGTTGGTTTGTTGCTTTGAACAAACCCAGTTTTAACCCCCCTAATTGGGTGTTTGCCCCAGTATGGACCTTGCTATATATTATGATGGGCGTGGCCGCTGGTCTGGTTTGGTCCAAAGGGTTTCACCATTTATGGGTCAAAACGGCGCTATATCATTTTGGGTTTCAACTTCTTTTAAATGCCTCATGGAGCATTGTTTTCTTCGGTTTTAAAGAACCTTTTTGGGCACTTGTTGTAATTATAACCTTACTCATTTTACTTGTTCTGACCATACGCTGGTTTATGATTGTAAGCAAAACCGCTGCCTGGTTGCTTGTACCCTATTTGCTATGGGTATGCTTTGCAACAGCTTTGAATTATAAAATCTGGGAGTTGAATTAATTGGAAGATAGTTCCAATAACTTGGTCATGGTCCTATAATTCCGGGATGTTGTAGCAACTTTCAACTTGGATTCAAAAAAATTGATACCGCATTTAGCTTTTCCTGCACCTAAATCATATCGTATAAAAACACATTCTGGGGTGATGATGAATTTTTCATTTTCAAAAACTATAGTCGATGTAGTTTCAATGTCTTCTTTCTGTGGAATTTCCTGCAATAAAACGAAATAGATTTTATTATTAGCAAGATCTTTAGGGTCATTATAAGGATTACCGCCCAAGATTTTTTTGATTTCAGTTCTGGTCTTCACCAAAACGGGCACTTCAAATCCATAGTGGTTTTTGATGGCTTCTGAAATATGATTTTGGTGTTTTCTATGATTTTTGACCTCACTTTTGAAAACAACATTGCCGCTTTGTATGTAGGTAATGACATCCATATACCCAATCTTTTCAAAAAGAAGTCGTAAATCGGCCATTTTGATCTTCTTATGACCGCCGACATTAATTCCCCTTAAAAGTGCAATGTATGTTATCATTGTTCTATCCTCAATTTGTAATTCCCTGAGCGGCAATATAACCACCTGTCCATGCATTCTGAAAATTGAATCCGCCAGTAATGGCATCAACATTAATAACCTCTCCTGCAAAAAATAGATTCCTATGAATCTTGCTTTCAAAGGTTTTAAAATTAATTTCCCTTAGTTCAATACCCCCGGCAGTTACAAATTCCTCTTTAAAAGTACTTTTACCATCGACCATAAACTTGCCGTTAGTCAGTTGGTTTGCCAAATTTTGTAATTTTTCTTTGGTCACATCTGCCCATTTTTCGTCTTTGGCAATTCCTGATGCATTTACCAGATTGGTCCATAACCGCTTAGGAATTTCAACAGCTTTTGTTCTTAACACTGTTTTTTTTGCTTCAATTTCCTTTATTTCCATCAACAAGGATAATACAGATCCATGATGATACTCCGGCAACCAATTTATACTTATCGGAAATTTATATTTTAAATCATTCAAAAGAATGGCACCCCAAGCTGATAATTTTAGAATGACCGGACCACTTAATCCCCAATGGGTCACCAATAATGGACCCTCTGCGCTTAAGAGCGATTTTTCTGCCTTTTTGCTTTTTGTTTTCAAAGTGATTTCTGGTCTAAAGGTATCCTTTGGCAGCACATCTACTCTAGCGCGAGTGCTCACACCTTGAATGCCCGAAATACGTTCATCCTTAATATTAAATGTGAATAAAGATGGCACGGGAGGAACTATTTTATGCCCCAGACTTTCAATCAGCTTCCAGATTTTAGGGTTGCTCCCAGTGGCAAGCAATAGCTTTTTGCACTGATATTGCTTTTTGATCGTGGTTATTTTCCAAAAACCTTCAAGATCATCACTCGATACGGGCTCAATATGGGTTACTGGGCTTTGTCTTATTATTTCGATACCCAAACGCGTCGTCTCATTCAAAAGACAGTCGATTATGGTCTGTGAAGAATCCGATACTGGAAATACTCTTCCGTCTTCTTCCGTTTTCAATTGTACTCCCCTTGTTTCGAAAAACTGAATTGTATCCTGATTATTGTGTGTATAAAGTGGTCCTAGAAGTTCTTTTTCACCACGAGGATAATTTTTGACCCATTCTTTTGGGTTTGGTTCCGCATTCGTGACATTGCATCGCCCACCGCCTGAAATCTTGACCTTTTGGAGTACTTCTTTACCTCGTTCTAAAATGGCAATTTTAAGATTGGGGGTCGCACCGGCAATATTAATGGCCGCATAAAATCCTGAAGCACCTCCCCCAACTATTAGCACATCGTACATTAATTTACGCGTTCAGGGTAATTGGTAATGATACCATCAACAGACCATGACTTTACCAGTTCTATATCTGAAGGCTCATTGACGGTCCATGTATAAATTTTAAAACCTGCTTCCTTGATTTTGTTTGCCACCTCTAAATCTAATTTTTCGAAATCCGGGTTTATGGCTTCGGCATTTAATTCCTTGGCAATAGCAATAGCATCCAATGGATTTTCTTCGGTTAAAATGGCAATCGGGATATCTCTATTCAATTTCCTAAACTCCCTTAATTCTTCCCATTTAAAACTTGATATCAAGAAATTATCCAAGGTCCATCCTCTTTCTTTAATATAGAAGCTTACAATGTGGTTAACGGCATTGGCAGTATCATCCCCTTTTAACTCAATATTTAAACGAACCTTATTATCTATTAGTTTTAGAACATCCTGAAGAATGGGGATTCTATGATTACCATCCAAGATTAATTTTCTTAATTCAAAAAAATTGTACTCTTCTATATTTCCTCCTCCATTTGCAAGACGATCTACATATTGATCGTGAAAAACAGCAACTTCCCCACTACTTATTCGAAATACATCAATCTCGATCATATCAACTTTCAGATCAAGTGCCTTTCGCACTGAGGCCATGGTATTTTCAGTTTCATGCCCCATAGCTCCTCTGTGACCTATTACCAATGGCTTTTCTTTCATACTACAACTTTGTAATAAAAATAGGCAAAGTAAAAGGAGCTGAATTCTTGTGAAATATTTCATACTAAATAATTATTCTTCAAAGATACAAACGGTAATATACTTTGGAAAATAGATTTGGACACATTATTTATCTTGTTGCCATATTTTTTATAATACACAGTATATCAACTAGATAAATAATATTTTCTCTCTTCATACCTTTTATATGAACAATAAAAGGGAATACAATAAGCATTGTCTTTTTATTGAATTTCAAATATAAATGATTCCAAGGGTTCAATTTCAATCTTCACTATTCCAATTTCGTCTTTAACTTCAAGCGAGGCATTTTTCTGGCTATATAACTGTTCTACAGTTGCATAGGAGCCTTCTTTTAATCCCCATTTATTGATTATGTCTTTCGGGATTTTAAGTTGAAACGTATAGTTTTCATTCGAATCAAAATTAGCAACCACAATCAATTTTTCATTTACAGACCAGCGCACATAGGATAGTACACGATGGTTATAATTCTCGGTATGATCACGGTTGTAATAATGAATATCCTGGTAATTACCCATTAGGGCATCACTATTTATTGTAAAGTTGAGTAGCCTTTTATAAAAATCCCGCAGCTCTTTTTCTTCTATGGAAAGTTGGCCACCGTCAAATTTTTTATCATTTACCCAGCGTTGAAGGTGGGGAACACCAATATAATCAAAAATAGAGGTACGTGTTGGTTGTCCAAATCCAGCATTCTCATTTCCAGGCTCCCCTACTTCTTGCCCAAAATAAATCATTGTTGGTGATGTGCTTATTGTAGCCGAAACTACCATAGCTGGTTTCCCCTTTTTTGCATCGCCCACAAAATCATGACTTGCAATTCGTTGCTCATCATGATTCTCAAGAAAATGAAGCATATGGTGCTCAATATCCTTTAAATTATTCTTCACTACCGGAATATGGTCTGTCCACCCATGACCTTGCATAATATGTTTTAAAGAATCGTACATCTCAACTTTATCGTAGAGATAGTCCATTTTACCCTTATGAATATAATCACGATACAATTGTGGGTTATATACTTCGGCCAAAAGAAAGGCATCAACGTTTTTCATTTTTATGTTGGAATTCATATAGCTCCAAAATTCGACAGGCACCATCTCAGCCATATCAAACCGAAAGCCGTCAACTCCCATTTCCAACCAATATAGGGCAATGTCCTTGAATTTTTTCCAAGAATCAGGAATCTGTTTGCTTGACCAAAAAGCATAATGTTCTTTAAAATCCTTCCGATCAAACTCATTTGGCAACACATCAAAATCATAAGAACCATCTGGCCTAACACCATAATTTACTTTTACAGTCTCATACCAATCGTTCATTTTGGGTTGTGCCAAGCGGGAACCATTACCCGTCCATTTTGCAGGAATCTCTTCAAATTTTCCATCTGCCAAAGGA
Source organism: Maribacter sp. (assembly GCA_049668005.1). Classification (GTDB taxonomy): domain Bacteria; phylum Bacteroidota; class Bacteroidia; order Flavobacteriales; family Flavobacteriaceae; genus Maribacter_A. Next base: position 7,074 of record JBATIW010000512.1, on the reverse strand, counting down.
TGTGAAATGCCTCCCAGTGGTAAATATCCGTTTTGCCATTCAGGAACCTTGAACGCCTCATTTGGAATGTAATAGAAATTATTGTCCCGCAGGTAATCAACCGTGTTGTCATCATTGGCACCAAAAGGTACTAGACCCTCTGGCGTTGATTTTCCCTCATAATTTCTGGCTACATGATTTGGAACAATATCGATCAATAATTTGAGTCCAGCTTTATGGGTGCGATTTATCAAACTTTTAAACTCCGTTAATCTTTCTTCGGGATTATTGGCCAAATCAGGATTCACATTATAGTAGTCCTTAACGGCATACGGCGATCCAGCTCTACCTTTTACGATATCCGGATCGTCAGTTGAAATTCCATAGGCACTATAATCCGTGATCACATCATGGTGTGGAATACCTGTATACCATATATAGGTGACACCTAAATCCTTGATTTCCTTGAGCGCTTTATCAGAGAAATCAGAAAACTTTCCGACTCCGTTTTCCTCAATCGTACCCCAAGGTTTGTTGCTGGTATTTGTATTCCCAAAAAGTCTGGGGAACACTTGATATATAACATCTTTTTTCTTTTTTTCTAGTTGGGACGACATGGGCTGGTTTTCTTTGTTGGTAGTACAACCATGAATTACTAAGATTGCAAATATTAAAGGATAGATTCTAAAATTGTCCATTCTAGGCTGAAATTTCCTTATGAGGCCTTAATTCAAGACGTTGACCATTCAATCGAATTGACATTTGCTCGCTACCTTCTAATTTAAACTTTGTTTCTTCTTTAGTTACTATGACCTTAAGTATTCTATTTCTGAAATTAATTTTAAACGAATAAGACTTCCACCCCTTCGGTATTCTGGGAGTAAATGATAATTTATCCTCTAGGACCCTAAGGCCTCCAAAACCTTCAACAACACTCATCCATGTTCCTGCCATTGAAGTAATATGAAGCCCCTCTTCAACTTCTTTATTATAATCATCAAGATCTAATCTTGAGGTTCGTAGATAAAACTTGTATGCCTGTTCCATCCTATCCAATTTTGCGGCCTGTATACTATGCACACATGGTGAAAGCGAAGATTCATGCACTGTAAAAGGTTCGTAAAAATCGAAATGCCGTTGTAACTCCTCTAATGTAAAATGATCCTCAAAAAGATAGAAACCTTGGAGTATATCTGCCTGTTTAATATAGGGCGAACGTAGAATACGGTCCCAACTCCATTTTTGATTGATTGGGCGTTGTGATTTATCCAAATTATCAACCGTAATAAGCTCCTTATCCAAAAAACCGTCTTGTTGTAAATAAACATTGTATTTCTCAGAGAGGGGGAAATACATGTTTTCAGCAACATCCTTCCAAAGATCGGTCTCATTTAAAGTCAAATAAGTATGACCAATTATACGGGCGTAATCATCAGGATAACCATCTTTTACTTTTTGAAGTTGCTCAATCGTGTACTCAATACACCATTTAGCCAGATAATTCGTATACCAATTGTTATTTACGTTGTTTTCATATTCATTGGGACCGGTGACACCTAGAATTACGTACTTTTCCTTACTTTCTGAATAATTTGCTCTTTGATGCCAAAAACGTGCTATGCCAATTAAAACTTCCAATCCCATTTCAGGTATATAGGAATAATCCCCAGTAAACCGATAGTAATTATATATGGCAAATGCTATTGCACCATTTCTATGAATTTCCTCAAAAGTGATTTCCCATTCATTATGGCATTCTTCGCCATTCATGGTAACCATTGGGTAAAGGGCTGCTCCATTACTAAAGCCTAGCTTCTGGGCATTCTCAATGGCCTTCTCCAAATGCTCATAACGATACTTTAATAAACTTCTAGCTACTTTATGGTCTTTGGTCGCCATATAAAATGGTATGCAATAGGCTTCGGTATCCCAATACGTACTGCCTCCATATTTCTCCCCGGTAAAACCTTTTGGGCCAATATTCAATCTGGAATCCTTTCCTAAATACGTTTGATTCAATTGAAATATATTAAAACGGATGCCTTGTTGTGCTTTCACATCACCTTCTATGGCAATATCACTCATTTGCCAAATGGCATGCCAAGCTTTTTTCTGTTTTTCAAGCAAGGCTTCAAACCCGATTTCGATGGCTTCTGAAATCACTGAATCAGCTGCTTTTAGTAGTTCTTTCGCCTTGTGATTAGTAGAAACCGTATATCCACCAAACTTGTGCAAAGACAAGGTTTCGCCCTTTTTCACATGATGCGGGTAGCTATGCCCAATAAAGGTTTCCTCATTGGTTTCTGATGGCGTAATTTCGATTTTTTTTCCTTCATGAAATAATTGAGCCGCCATAAAAGTACAGGTCCCAAAATTCGTCTTCATGGTATGGGCCTCAATAAATGCCCTATTTCCTTTTGAACTGACGGAAGTAGTATTCCAAAACTTATCATCCCAATTACTGTCCTCATTGGTAATACCACTATCCAAATACGGAATAAATGTGATCTCAGCATCGGCATTAACCACTTGAATATCGTATTTGATTGCTCCTAATTCATCCAAATCAAGACTTAAGAATCGTGTGATTTTTGCTTTTATGGTTACTTCGTTTGGCAAGGTGGCGGAAAAACTTCGCTGATACCACCCTTCTTGCATATTCAACTCCCTTCGGAATTCGTCTACATGGGAACATTTGAATAAATCAAGAGTTTCACCATTCACCAAAACCTGAATACCTATCCAGTTCGGCGCATTCAAAACTTTGGCGAAATATTCTGGATACCCATTTTTCCACCAGCCAACCCGGGTCTTGTCAGGATAATATACCCCGGCAATATAGCTACCTTGAAATGTAGGTCCAGAATAGGACTCCTCAAAATTGGCTCGTTGTCCCATAGCTCCGTTACCAATGCTAAATAGGCTTTCAGAGGATTTTACCATTTCCTGGTCGAATCCTTCTTCAATGATTGACCAATTGTCTGCTTTTATATAATCTTGATTCATTTATTGTTCAGTAATTTTTTGATAAAACCCAAATTAATTTCCGTAAAGTCATTAAAATTAAAATTCGCTTCTTTTAATGTTTTTTCCTCACCAATTCCTATGCTGGTCATTTTTGCATTGTTCGCAGCTTCAATACCGGCAACCGCATCTTCAAATACAACACAGTTTTCTGGTGCAATATTCATATTCTTTGCTGCAATCAAAAATACCTCAGGGTCTGGTTTGGCCCTTGAAACACTATTCCCATCAACTATAAAATCAAAATATCCCAATAATTTTACCTTTTCTAAAATAGGTTTGGCATTTTTACTGGCTGAACCTAATGCTATCTGAATATTATTTTCTTTCAGGAATTTTAGGATTTTTGGAACATCAGGTAAAATCTCTGATTCATCCATTTTATCAATATACGCCAGATAGTCCTCATTTTTCTCAACCATCCAAGTGTCAAATTGTTCCTGTGTAGCCTTAATGCCGCCTATTTCCAATAAAATTTCCAAACACCTTTTTCGACTCACCCCCTTGAAAAGCTCATTCTGTTCAATAGTAAATTCAAATCCCAGTTCATTCGCAAGTTTTTTCCACGCTAGGTAATGATATTTGGCGGTATCAACAATAACACCGTCCAAATCAAAAATAAATCCCACTTTGTGCATTAATCGATTTTTTATTGGTTGATAGTTGAGCCTCTTTCTATAAGCGTGGATTCTATAACTTCTGTACGGAAAGTTTCTACTTCTTCCTCATCCTCACTGACGTGCTCTACTTTATCAATGAGCATTTTTGCTGCCACTTCACCCATTTTTTCACCATGTTGTGCAATTGAGGTTAATCTTGGATTGGCATATTTTGAAAGAATTCCATCAGTGAAACCAATAAATGAAATATCCTCAGGAATACTCATACCCTTTTTTTGAACCAGGCTCATGCAATGTATCGCGAAAATTTCATTAACACATAAGACCGCATCAATCACATGAGTATTAAAAAACGCTTCTAAGGCATTTTCATCTACATCCATAAATGGTAATTTCAATATCAGACTTTCATCTATCATTAAATTACTCGTTAAAAGCGCCTCTCTATAACCAGCCTCTCGTGCCTTACTCACACTGAAATAATCCTCAGTCGTAATCAAGGCAATTTTTTTTCTACCGTTTTTAATGAATTTATTCACCGCAAGAAAAGCTGCTTCCTTATCATTTATCAATACTTTATCACAGTCTATCTCATTGGTTACTCGATCGAACAACACAAGGGGAATCCCTTGTTCCATAATTTCCTTTAGATGGTTGAAATCGTTCTTTTTCTGTGTTTCGGCAGATAATGACATAATAAAGCCATCTACACTACCATTGGCCAACATCTCCATATTTATCACCTCCTTGTCAAAAGACTCATCAGAAACACAGACGATTACGTTATATCCCAGTGTATTTGCAAATTGCTCTATACCCCTGAATACGGTCGTAAAAAAATGATGTACGATATCAGGGATTATCACACCAATATTTTTAGTCCGCTTGTTTTTTAAGCTAATAGCAACATTATTGGGTTTGTAATTATATAATTTAGCATAGGCCTGAACTTTCTCCTTGGTATCCCTGCTAATCTCCTCACTATTCTTAAGGGCCTTGGAAACCGTGGAGATAGAGACTCCCAATTCTTTGGCAATATGCTTAAGTGTAATCTTTCTCTTCAAAATCCTATGCTGTATTAAGTACATTTATAAAATTCGAATCCACTTTGGCCATATCAATTGGACTATTTACCAAAGATTAACATAAATGTACAATTCAGAAAAAATAAAAACCCTATATTCATTGTTGATTTATATTTCCCCACTCTCCTGAACAAATTTTTACGAATTTTATAATATACAAAACAAAGGATTATTATAATGATAACTAGTTTAAGTTATTAACACGAAAACGGTTTCGTAGTTTTTAACACTTAAATTTTTGCATTTTAACATATATTTTGCATATTTTGCGCTTTGAATTAAAATTAACTCAACTAAAATTAACTCTTTATGAAGATTACGCTACTAAAAAGCTTTATGCTTGTTGGGGCTCTATTGTGCTTCGGATTTGCACAAGCTCAAGAAGTTACAGGGAATGTCTCTGATGCGAATGGCCCCTTACCAGGAGCCAGTGTTGTGGAAAAAGGCACCACAAACGGAACACAAACCGATTTTGACGGTAATTTCACCCTAACTGTTGGTGAAAATGCGACCTTAGTTGTAAGCTATATTGGTTATAGCACTACTGAAGTTGCTGTAGATGGAAGAACTTCCATTAACATTTCACTTGCTGAAGATGCACAAGCATTGGATGAGGTAGTGATTATTGGTTATGGTACAACCACGGTAAAAGATGCCACAGGTTCTGTTACCTCAGTAACTGCAAAAGACTTTAATGGTGGTGTTATATCATCTCCGGAACAATTGATCCAAGGTAAGACCGCAGGGGTGAACATTCAACAAACCAGTGGTGAACCAGGAGCGGGTATTTCCGTAAATATTAGAGGTTCAAATTCAGTGCGAGCCAACAACAATCCTTTATTTGTTGTAGATGGTGTTCCACTATCAGGGGATAACACATCTCCAAGTGGTGATTCAGGACTTGGCGCCACTGCTGTAAGGAACCCATTAAATTTCTTGAATCCTTCCGATATTATGAGCATAAGTATCTTAAAAGATGCTTCTGCAACAGCGATTTATGGATCGAGGGGTGCAAACGGGGTTGTCATTATTACCACGAAAAGTGGTAAAGCAGCCGGAGAAGGGGTACTTGAATTTTCTACTAGTTTAAGTATTGCAACGCCTGCTCAGGAATACGATTTATTGAATCGTAGTGAATTTCTTAGTGCGGTAACACAGTTCGGTGGAGATGCTGGAGCTGTTGATTTTGGTGCAGATACCAACTGGCAAGATGTGGTTACAAGATCAACAGCATCTACCAACAATAACCTGTCTTATTCCAAGAATTACGGCAAAGGTCATGTGCGTGCAACGTTTGGGTACCAAAAGCAATTTGGTGTAATTGAAAAAACGGACTTGGAACGAATTACAGGTAGAATAAATGTCACACAACGGTTATTTGATGATAAACTAACCTTAAAATTTTCAGGAACAATATCACGTGTTAACGATGAAACGGCACCTTTGAGTGCCACTGCTGGTTTTCGAGGCGATATCTTGGGTGCTTCATATTCCGCAAACCCAACCTGGCCCAATAGTCCAACTTTTACAGATGGTGGTACGCAAATCTTGCCTGCCAACCTTTTGGCATTTTCACAAAACAGGACCAACACAGACCGTTTTCTTTTGAATGCTTCTGCGGAGTATCAAATTACCCCAGAATTAACCGGAAAAGTGAATGGTGGTTATGATAACTCTGAGAGTGAAAACATCTCAGTGATTTCATCAAATGTTGAAAACTTAAATGGTATTGAAGATATCGGTTTTGGTGTCTACAATAGATTGGAAAGGGAAAACAAATTACTGGAAGCAACTTTGAACTACAAAAAGGAATTTGAAAATTCCAATTTGGACGTCCTTGTCGGATATTCTTTCCAAGATTTCCAATCAAGAGGTAGAAATGCACAAGGAAGAGGTTTTCAAACTAAGGCATTGAACCAAATGGGCGACGACCTTAGATCTACGGTAATAGATGCGGAAAATACAATTAGTGGGTCTTTCCAACAATTCTTTTATGGAACTAACTCAAATGGCTTGGTAATAAACAGATTGTTTCCTTCTGTTGTTGCTGGGGAAGAAATTGGCTTTGGTTTCACAAAAGGGGTAGACGCTATGACCGCTGATGTTTTTGACAATACAGATGAATTACAATCGTTCTTTGGCCGTGTGAATTATTCCCTCGCAGACAAATATTTGTTTACAGCTACTATGAGAGCTGATGGTTCTTCTCGTTTTGGACCAGAAAACCAATATGGGTATTTCCCATCTGGTGCATTCGCCTGGAAAATGAACGAAGAAGATTTCATTGGTAACAATGTTTCAACCTTGAAGCTTAGATTAAGTGGTGGGTTAGTTGGTAGCCAAGATGGTTTGGGCTATGGTAACTT
>JBATIW010000511.1:0-3812 GCA_049668005.1 Maribacter sp. | reverse complement strand
ATTCACTACATAGGAAAGTACTATTAAATTGTCAAATTGAGGCAGTCCTTTTTGATTTAGAAAAGTAATGTGAAGTAGAAAAACAAGACCTAATGAAAGAATCAGAAGAATAAGGAATTGAACAATGGGATTGATCTTTGACATTAGTACTTTATTTTTTTAAGCTGGCGCAAAACTACCCAAATAGAAATAGCCACACCAATAAGTGTGGCAATTGCCGTAAATATTCTTTTTTCAGTTTGATAGTGCCCATCGAGCCAAATACCCCCTTTGGCCGCCAAAAATATGATGGCGCCCATCTCAAAAGCAATACCTGAAAGCATTGCTACATTTTTAAGATTGTTCTTTTTACTAGGAGGCTTTTGCTGGGCCATTGTTGCTTGAAGCACTACTGCCTATAGATGATTTAAAACCACTTGAATTACTGGTCGTCGTAACTGAAGGATTTCCACTTTTAAAAGTACCTCCTTTACCTTTCATGGTACAAGAAGCATTGAAGGTAGCTCCCGGCTCTACGGCCAATTTGGTAACAGAAACGGTACCTTCAATCACAGCAGAGGCTTTTAAGGATAATAAATCCGATACTAAAAGCTCACCATTAAAGTTACCTTCGATATCCGCATTTACACATTCCACTTTCCCGTGAATGTAGCCACCTTTGCCAATGACCACCTTGCCTGAGGTCTTTACGTTACCATCTAATTTTCCGTCGATACGGAAATCAGCTTCGGATACGATATCGCCTTTGATTTTTGTGTTTTTTTCGATTCTGTTGGGTTGTCCGCCTAATTCATTCATAGTTCTAGGTTTTTGTTTGTCTGAAAACATGTTTATGGTTTTGGGGTTAAAACGTAATTTTTATAATCTAATAGGTTTTTGTGTACTTGTATGATTTTATAGTTGGAAGATAAAATTACAAAATTCTCTTCGCTAACCTTGTAATCCCTGTTAATTTTTAATAGTTCGGCGTAGCCCAAAGCAAATTCCTTCGATTTAAAACCATGAACTACAACAAATTGATCTTCAAGATTATAGATGTCTTTTGAAACGATATTACTATATTTCAAATCCTCGATGGATTTCTCTAAGAGTTCCTTCAACTTTAAAGCTTGCTTATTGTTATGCCTTTTGAAAGGAAAGACCACTTTCCAATTACCAGCTCCAGTAGAACCTGTTTCCGGCGAAAACTCCTTGGGCTCCAATTTGGGTAATTGTTCAGCCACCATTTGCTCTGCTTTTTTTCCTTCTGGATTGTTAGGATAGGTCAAAGCCACGTAATTCAATGCTTCCTTGAAATCGTTGAAGCCTTGCAATCTTCCAATGGCGTTTGCCTTTAGCATTTCAAACTTTGGCACGATTGGGTCCCCAGTATACTTACTTATGCTTTCCTCAGTCGCAGTAATCACTTTCAAGAATTCCTGTTCTTGAAACATTCTATACAGTTTAACGTACTGTGTGTCAGGACTATCGGAGTTGCCAGCCAAGACAGCCGCAGGATTCAATAAAATCTCTGCATAACGCGAATCGGAATGGTTTTTAATGATATCATCCTTCATATTTGCCCCAAGCGGACTACCCTCTTCCTCATAAATCTTGTATAAATTATATTTGGAAGGTAGGATTAAACGTTCTTCCGGATTTGATTTCAATACCTCTTCCAACTTGCCGGAAGCCAATAAATTTTCCTTGAATTTTTCCTTATAAATTAGACCTAACTGATAATTGGCAAAATTTCGTTCGGTCTTTAGACTATCTATAATCGCAAGGTCGGTAGGAATCTTATCCATATAAAAGTCCAACGAAAAGATCTCTTCGTCTGTTGGGTCTACCTCTTGATCAACTATATCTGTAATGGCTTCACCGTTTTCATCGGCTATTGAGATGGTATTTTTATTAGACCATCGCCAATCATCTACAAGGGTACGGTTACCCCATTTGTTGGTAAAATCATTCTTACCATAGCCTAGACTTGTGATATTATAAAAATAGAACTTGCCCTTGTTTTCTTTTCCTCCCTTACTCTCTGCAAAGGCTGCAAAACCTTCGGTGATACGTTCCACTTCTTTTTTCTGTGCTTCTTCCTTTGCTTTTTTTAAGGCTTCAATATGTGCTTCAAAAAAAGCTATCTGCTTATCCTTAGGTAAATCGTAAAGGGTAATTACACTATCGGCATATTGAACAATATCTTCATATTTGATTACATCTTCAAGATTGTCAAGCTTCTTCTTAATGGACCTATATTTTTTTGTGTTTTCAGGAAGGTTAGTCAAAACGCTGTCAAAATATGACCCTGCTGCCTTATATTCGTTGCTGTCAAAATTATACACAGCCAAATTCTCATAATTCAGGGCGTTTAGTTTTGGCTCGTTCTGCGTGGCTCGTAACGACTTATTAAAATATGCCAAGGCCAAACTATCAGATTCATTCTCAAGATGATACTCGGCTACCTGGCGATAGATCTTATCTAGAAAAGGCCTGTTTTCCCTATTCTCTTCAAGTTCGGTCAGGTATTCCAATATTTCGATACTGTTTTCCTGAGTCAGCTCCGTATTTTTTATTTTTTGTAAGTGTGCATTGATCATATAAACCCGAGGTGATTTTCGGTTTAACTCAATCACCTTATCAAATGCATAACCAGCGCTGTCTTTATGTTGCAGTTGATTATATAGCTGGCCAATGATGTAATAATAACGTCCTTTTTCAGGGTTCTTTTTGGTGTAGTATGAAGCAACCCTAAGATGCTGTATGGCAGTATCAGTTACTTTTAGATTAATATAGGCCTGTGCCAACATGGCCCTAGCATCTGCATATTCCTGGTCCTTTAAATTTTCGAACTTCATCAAACGCTTCAGGTTCTTGATGGCAAGTTCTTCATTTTCCAAACGGATGTTGACTTTCTCCCTCCATATATGGGCCTCGTTCAACTTATCACTCTCATTATACTTTCGCAACACATAATTGAATGCCTCTAAAGCCGGAATATATCGCTGGTCAAAATATCTAGCTTTTCCGAGAAGTAAAAAAGCTTCGTCAGTCTGGGGATTACGTTCTTCCTCCTTGATATCCATACTATGTTTTTGTATGGCCTTTGTGGCTTTCTCCTCGGCAATGATAAAATTAGGGTTGTTGTCTTCGGAGTCGAGTTTGATATCCTCGGTAACTTCCAAACGTTCAATGGGCAGAATGTCCCAGTAATCGTCCTGATAACTTGCATTGAGTTCTTCCCTGCCCTGTTCAAAGGCAATATCACCATTGTACAGGGTATTGTACTTGGTATTCAGCGCATGCCAATTTCTGTTGAGAAATGCGTCCTTTTTTGTGGAACAGGCACTTAATATGAGACCTGCTAAAACAGCGGTTAAGATGATTTTATATTGAAGCTTCAAAATTCTTGGTATTCGTACACATTGTTAACTTAAAAACGGCGGGAATATTATGTAGTTTATCGATAAAATGCAGAATTTATCAGATGTCACATTATCCAAAGATCGAAGTAAACACAACAAATCGAGAAAACTAGGTGCTTTTTAAGACTAATATTTATTCTTGTTCAACAATAACTGGGCTTCCAGCAAAGAAGCTTTCCAATTCCCTGAGCGTTTCGGCAGAGGTCTGAATATCTTTTACAATTTCGCCCTTATTTAAAACCACAATCCGTTCACATACTTCGGTTACATGCATTAAATCATGACTTGAAACCAAAACTGTAGTGCCTTGAGTAGCCGCAAGGTCTTTTATGATTGCCTTTAACCGTATTTGGGTAGTTGGGTCCAGATTGGCAAAAGGTTCATCTAAAATGATTACTTCAGGAT
>JBATIW010000510.1:0-11252 GCA_049668005.1 Maribacter sp. | reverse complement strand
ATGTAATACCGCTTCAATAATAAAAAGCGAGGTTATGCTTATTTACTTAATGCCTCTTGGATCTTATTGTTCCAAAGCAACTGTTGTTCCATATCCCGGGAAAAGTTGGTCTGGTCATCATACAGGTTTTGAAATTCTTCCAATTCTTCCAATACTTCCTTATAAATCTGCTTGACTTCTGCCTTTACATTCTGTGTAAAAGAACTTGATGCCAAACGATTCCTCATCTTTCGAGCATAGAGCTCAGAAATATCGAAATGGAGTTGTTCGTGGCTTAGAATCAACGAATCGCATAAGCTGGGTTGATACCAAGATTTATTCGGATAGAAAAAAGTGCTTACTGCATAATCAAGCTCAATTTCACCACCCGATCCGCTTGTCGAGAATTGATACGAAATTCCACTTGCTGTAGTTGCTGCTGCCCTGGCATTATTTGGGGCTCTACCTTTAAAATCTTCCCAGCTAAGTTTATGTTCCGGACTCCAGGTAATTGTTTCATAATCTTGGGGAATATCAAAACCCATGATTAGAATGATCGAAAAAAAAAGAATATGTTTTATAGTACCCAATTGTATGTGATTTCTTTTACTATATCAGGATGCAAACTGTAAAGAACGGGACATGTATTGGCTGTGTGCTCCAATATTTTTCGGTTCTTCGGAGAGATATTTGAAGGCAAACTGAGTTTTACTTCAATTTTGGAAATCCTTCTGGGATTGGCCTCCATATGTTTTGTGACTTCCGCAGTGGAATTCGTTAAATCAACCTCAAGGCCATTGGCCTTAATCCCCATCATTGTAATCATGCAACTGGCCAAACCAGTGGCAACAGTATCGGTTGGGGAAAATGCCTGTCCTAATCCATTATTATCAATTGGAGCATCGGTAATGAATGAATCCCCTGAACGCAAATGCTCGGATTTCGTCCGTAAATTACCGGTATAGGTTACTTTTGAGGTCATACTTAGTCCTTTAATTCGACAACCCTAAGATCTTCAATAGCCATTATATAGGATGCCTGGTTAAAATATCCGGAAGTCATATCTTTTTCATATGAGAATTTATTCCCGGTATACTCCGTTTCCCCTATGATTTGTGAAACCTCCATTAAATTGTTCTTATAGGCCAATTTCAATAAAAGGTCATAGGTCAAATCAAAACCGCGAACAGCATAACGATCAGGAACGTCACCAAAACGCTTACTATACGCTTCGATGAATGCACTATCCTCAGCTTCCCTAAATACAGATGGATACGTAAAATGAAGGTTGGATAAATGTGTACTCGAAATAATGTCATTATCAAAGGCCTTATTCTTATTGGTCGTGAACATTCTTACCTGAACTTTAGACGTACTGGTCTCTGGATCTAGGAATGCATCCTCAAAGGCATTTAAAATGGAAACTACACTCGAAATAAGTTTGAAATTTTCTGTTTCAACAAAAATCCAATTTTCAAATTCCTCGGATAATAAGGTCGCCAATTTCTCTCTGTTAATACCAATATTCTTCTCTTCTTCTTTTACTTCAAGAATTTTTGCTTCCGGAAATCTTGATAAAAGGAGTTCCTTTCCAGCTTGACTATTCTCATCAGCAATGATTATGATATTTTCCTCAGTAACTTTTTCTTCAACATACTTAAGCATTCTTTGGCGCAGAACGTCATCAGATGTGTATGAAAAATAAACATTGTTCAAGCTTAAATCACTATTCGCAGGAATAGGGGCAATAACAGGTACTTGATATTGGGATGCCTGTACAGCAACTTCCTTTAACGATGGAAGATCCAAAGGACCTATAATGGCACTGACATCGGTCAAATTTTCGCGCATGATTATTTCCTTGGTTTTTAGTTGATCCAATTGGTTGTCATAGGTTTTCACATCTACCGAAATACCCAATTTAGCGATAGAATCAACCGCCATCAATGCCCCAGAATAAAGCCCTAGACTATACTTTAGGCTATTTCTGTTTTCTATTGTTTCCCGCACTGATTCCTTATCATTTAAATCCAAACGATTCAATCGGAAAGGAAACATGAATACCAATTTAGGTCTGTTCATTGGATTAATACTATCCAATAGATTCAATTTGTCCAGAACCAAGGAATTGCGCACTTCAAAATCACCTATTTGGTCTTTGGGGAGTTTTAATACCATTCCTGCTTTCAAACCTTCCCTCAAATCTGGGTTCAACTCCAAAAGGTCCTTATAGGAAATCCCCAATTTACGCGTTAGTGAAAATTCGGTTTGTTTGGGCTTGACTTCATAAAAAATGAAGTTATCTGTATTTACCTCGCCAGGATCTTCCTTTCTCTCTGGAACACGTATTACCATTCCTTCTTTTAACCCACCTAGCTCGGCTATTTCAGGATTTAAATCCATTATTTCTTTGGCAGAAATATTCAATTCTTGGGTTAATCGAAAAATTCCGACGCCCTTTGGCACTGTATAGGACCTATATATTTGTGTTTCTTGGTCTTTAATTGAGCTTCCCAAGGGTTTTGGCATTCTGAGTTCCTGTCCTTCAGCCAAGTAATTGGTAGTTTTTGAAAGTTCAGGATTCAAAACCAGCATACTGTCAATTGTAATTCCATATTTATGGGCAATACTCCAACGGGTTTCTTTAGGAGCAACGGTATAGGTCTCGAAATCATCCTCATTAATGGCGTTTTCATCTGGTTTTACCCTCCTATATTTTGGTATTTTAAGTTTCATTCCCTTTTTGAGGAGCGAAGAGTACAATTCCAAATTGTACTTTTTAATATCGTTTTCGGTAATGTTATATCGCTGGGAAATACCATACAAAGTTTCACGCTTTCTGACCCTATGGGTTGTAAAACCAATCGGTTCTTCCTGTACTGGCTTTTCTTTGGCAACCATAGGTACAGCTTTGTTCTCATTGGTTTCGACCTTTATTTCTGAAACCTTGGCACCTACTGGAATTACCAAAATGGTATTGGGTATTATATCATCCCCTTGTTTAATCTCCTTATTATAGGTAAGTATGTTATAAGGAGTTACCTTGTATTGCTTAGCAATACTTTCCAAAGTCTCACCTTTCTTGACGGCATGAGTGGTAAATTTTTGCGCCGTTGCCTTGCATCCTATTATAGTAAATAAGAGCAGTACCACAATATTTCTTAAAAATTGGTTCATAATTATTCCCATTCTATAGTGGCCGGTGGTTTAGAACTTATATCATAAACAACCCTATTGACACCCGGCACTTTGTTTATTATATCGTTGGATGTTTTCTGTAAAAACTCATAAGGCAAATCTACCCAATCTGCTGTCATACCATCAGTACTTTCGACCGCACGTAAAGCTACACATTTTTCATATGTTCTTTCATCACCCATTACCCCTACACTATTTACGGGCAAAAGCATGGCTCCGGCCTGCCAAACGCGATCATAAAGTCCCCATTCCCTTAATCCATTGATGAAAATAGCATCAACTTCTTGTAAGATCGCCACTTTTTCCCGGGTAATATCCCCTAAAATACGAATGGCCAATCCTGGTCCTGGGAATGGGTGTCTGCCTAATCGCTCATCATCAATCTTCATACTGGCTCCAACTCTTCGAACCTCATCCTTAAACAACATTTTCAAAGGCTCCACTACTTTCAATTTCATGAAATCTGGCAATCCGCCTACATTATGATGACTCTTAATAGTTGCCGAAGGCCCACCTGTTACTGAAACCGATTCAATAACATCAGGATAAATAGTGCCTTGCGCCAACCATTTTGCATCCTCTACCAAATGTGACTCATCATCGAAAACATCGATAAAGATCTTGCCAATGATTTTTCGTTTTTTCTCAGGATCACTTTCTCCTTCCAATGCATCCAAAAAGCGTGCCGAAGCATCAACCCCCTTTACATTCAGTCCCATATGTTCGTACTGATCTAAGACATCTTGGAATTCATTTTTTCTGAGCAATCCGTTATTCACAAATATGCAATGAAGATGCTTTCCAATTGCCTTGTGCAATAAAACGGCGGCAACCGTCGAATCAACGCCCCCAGATAATCCCAAAATAACCTTATCATTACCGATCTTCGCCTTTAATTCTGCAACAGTAGTATCGACGAAAGCATCCGGTGTCCAGGATTGTTTAACTCTAGCTATATGTACTAAAAAATTTTCCAGAATCAATTTTCCTTGCGTCGTATGATACACTTCAGGATGGAATTGGATAGCGTAGGTATCTTCCCCTTCAATTCTATAAGCGGCATTCTTCACGTCTCCCGTACTTGCCAAAATAATTGCGTTCGCTGGTAATTCCTGTATGGTATCACTATGGCTCATCCAAACTTGTGAACCATCGGTAATTTCATAAAAGAAAGGCTCATCATTCTTTATAGACGTCAATCTTGCCCGACCATATTCCCGCGTATTTGAAGGTGAGACATTACCCCCATTGAAATGTGCCAAATATTGGGCGCCATAACATACCCCTAGCAAAGGTATTTTTCCTTTAATCTGTGAAAGATCTGGATGTGGGGCATTATCAGCACGAACAGAGAAAGGGGACCCCGAAAGAATCACTGCTTTATAGGCCGTCATATCTTCGGGTACTTTGTTATACGGTATAATTTCACAGTAAATATTCAATTCCCTAACTCTTCTAGCGATGAGTTGTGTGTACTGAGAACCGAAATCAAGTATTAGGACGTTGTTTAGCATGGGCAAAAATAGTAAAATGCAAAATTTGTGAAAGGGTCTTTCACGTATATTTATTCAAGAATGTCGAAACTTATAAACAAGGACATGCTATTAGGTGTCGATATACGAATATGAATTTTGTGTCGAAATTGGATTTGTGCACAAAAAAGTCAGGAAAAGCTACAAATAGCACGAGGAATTTGACAAGAAAATCCTTATATTTATGTGACATAAGGCACTTATGGTAAAACTATTTGTTTACTACCGGAAATTGCCATGGACACAGTTTGGAATTGTTGTTGACAGACCTATTCCTCCATGGCTAATGTGCCAATGTAATTAAACGATTAACTAATCAAATATAAACGTAAAACAAAAAATATGCAGACAGAAACGGTATATTCAAGTGACCTTACCTTTAATTTGGAAATTTGGAAAAGTGAACTAAAGTTTCACATGTCCGAATTGGATATGTTTCAACAAAAATTAGAAGAAATTGCAGGTAGAGAGGATATTGGAAAATCCTCCTTGGAACTTGAAAGTTTTCAGAATAAAATAATGATCGAACGGAGTGCCATTGTTAAATTACTTCATCGTTGTCGTGCCAAATTAGGTAATTTACATAGTGCGGATCATTATAAAAACATTGATGGTCAGTTACAGTACGAAAAAAGATCACTATATGACGACCTTAAACATTACATAAAATTGCATTATGAATTTAAGGAAGCCATTATGGACTTCTTTTCAAGATGGCTATAGTCTGTAGATTAATTTGCACTAATGGTATAAAAAAGAAAAAGCCTCGACCCTACATCGAGGCTTTTTAAATCAAAATCAAAAAACCAACCTAAACACATGAACTAATTAATAACTAACTTTAAATTTCTAATTCATAGCAATTTGTATATATAACAATCAAGTATTAAATAACCCTACCTTTTTTTTTGAATTTTTTTAATCGGCAACATAAAATTCATTGTTCAAGGGATTATCCAAAAAACGCCAAAAACACCTTTTAATACCATTATCATTGACTTAAAGACATAACTATTATGTATCTTTATATCTAATAAAGCACAAATCAAATGCCCGATAAAATTTTTGAGAAAATAACACAGGAGTTAAAAAATGGTGTCTTAAAAAAAGGACACTATTTTAAATACTTTACTTTGGCCACCTTAGGGGTTGATCAGTTTGCAAGACTTAGGCTTGTAGCTTTGCGTAATGTTTCAGATGATCTGAAATTGACATTCTTTACTGACAAACGCTCAAAAAAGGTATTGCACATAAAGGAGAATAACAGGGTGAGTTTACTCTTTTATGATCATGAGAAATTAATTCAACTCCGTATAGAAGGAATTGCTCAAATCAACAAAGATCAATTTCAGATTCAAAAATCCTGGGAAGAAATAGTGACAGAGTCAAGAAAGGACTATATAACCAAAGAGGCCCCTGGAAGTGTTATTGAGGATCCAGGCTCGTTGGAATATCTTGAGGAGGGGGATTATTTTTCTATTGTGGAGATTGACCCATTTAGGATTGAATACCTAGAACTTAAGAAAAATGGGCATACCAAAATCAAGTATTATAAAGAAGGGAGTGGCTGGGCTAGTGAATACCTAGTTCCTTAAGCTGGCTTTTCCTCCATTGTTGCTAAAATTGCCACAATATCCTCAATAGTAGTATCGGGATTTATAAAACAAAATCGTGCAACTGTTTCCGCCTTGTCCTTTATAATCCATTTGGTAGGCGTTACCAGGGCAAAACCATCACGATGGTTTTTATACGTCCAATTTCTATAATCTTCAGGTGACCATCCTTTGCGTCGGAACAATACACAAGAAAGGCTAGGTTCACGAACCAATTCCAAGTGCTCGCGGTCCTCAATGAGTTCCCCGGCCAAATTTGCAAGTTTTATTCCCATCTCAACGGCCCATTTGTAGCGATCCGTGCCATGCATAGCCAAAGAAAACCACAATGGCAGTCCTCTAATCCTTCTGGTCAATTGAATTTGATAATCCGATGGATTAAATCCTCTTGCACCTTCATCCTTGAAAATTTCCAAGTAAGAACCTTCTTGTGAGTGGGCCGCTTTGGCCAGCTCAGGGTTTTTATAAAGGATTGCTCCACAATCATAAGGTGAGAATAACCATTTGTGGGGATCAATTGTTATACTATCCGCTTTTTCGATACCATTGAACAAATGACGAACCGAATCTGCAGCCAATGCACCACCTCCATAAGCAGCATCTACATGATACCAGAGATTCTCTTTTTCACACACATTTGCTATCCCATCCAGATCATCAATAATGCCGGCGTTTGTGGTACCACCCGTTGCGACAACTGCGAAAAGTCGTTTTCTTTGGTGAACATCCAACTGATCAATTTTATCTTGAAGATCCCTTGCTGTCATTAAATCCTCTGTTGCCACTAAGAGTACATCAGCATCAATAACCTTTGCCATGGCCTTGATCGAAGAATGTGCTCCTGCTGAAGTTATAACCAAAGCCTTCTTATTAAGGTTATCAGGATTTCTTCGCCAATATTCCCGTGCGGTAACCATTGCCGATAGATTGGCTGCCGTACCTCCACTTGTAAACACACCAAATGCGCCTTCTGGCAATCCCGTCAATGACACCAACCACTTCATTGCCTCGTTTTCACAGAATATACCACCCGCACCTTCCATCCAATATGCACCATGAATACTTGATGCAGATGTCACCAAATCAAACATTATGGCGGCCCGGGTAGGTGAAGCTGGCACAAATGCCAAATGCCTTGGGTGATCAATAGGTACTGTTGCTTTTACCAAAACATCCCTAAACAAATGAAATGCTTTTTCACCACCTATTCCTTTAGCAGTAATCGTCTCACCTACCAATTCCCTTAATTCTTCTTCTTTTTTGGGTTGACCTAGTTCCGGTGAGGTATTTGTAATTCGATTGATAGCATATTTCATGACATCCAGGGTCATTTCCACGAGCTCAATATCTATGTTGTGCATTCAATAAATCGTTTGTGCAAAAGTAAGGGATTATGAAGTAATTAGCCTTGAAAATTCAACTAATGATATGTACTGAAAATTCCATTTTCAAAGGTTGCAGATCCTTAATAAGCATAGGTATCAAGGCCTCACCATATTCATGATAAAATTCTGAAAAATTCAGATTTCGCTCCTGTAGTGATTGTCCAGGGAACAGTTCATTCTGAATGAGGGTCATACGTTCCACATGACCCTTTAGCTTTCTTTTTTGTGCTTTGAGAAGTCGTTTTTCGAGATTGTCCAATCCTTTGAGTTGCTTTATCTCTTGAGCCTTCACTGCACCGATAAATGATTCATCGGTTTGGGAGGCAATTTCATACATCATTTTGAACTGCGCTGTCAATAATTCTTTTTGCGATGAAAAGTCAATTTCGATATTCGATATTTCCCTGATTTTTTTATTGATCAAACGGCTTTGTTTCAAGAATAAATCGGCCACCGAAAGATTCATTCGCGCTAACTTCCTTTGTTGTTTTTCGGTTACTAAAAGTGCGGAGTTCCTAGGTAGTAAAATTGGGTAGGCCACATTCATTGCTTCGAATGAACTTTTTAATTCCAACCAATAAGCCAGTTCACCGCCACCACCAATATAGCAAAGATTGGGAAGTATGATCTCTTGGTATAACGGACGTGTGATGACATTGGGCGAAAATCGTTCAGGATGATTTTCGAGTTCTTTCAACAACTCATCTTTAGTAAAATAAATTTCAGTGGCATTCACATGAAAATTACCGTTTTTCAACACAATACGTTCCCGAAGCGCTTCCTTTAAATAAAAATAGTTGATTTCACGGGGATTTACCTGAATGGTATAGCCTTCAGGTAATTCAGATAATTTTGATATTGTTTCTGAAACCTTTTTGTACGATGTATTTTCAATGATATCATTTTTGACATAGGGAACCAACAATTGCTTCAGATTCTTATTGTCCCCATCGATAATAACAAGACCTGAATCACCAAAAAGTTCATTGGCAAGAAATCGAGTTGCACTCGCAAGGTTGTCGTGCTCTACATACGCTTTCTCAAATAAGCTGGAAAGTATTTTTGCATTATTATCAGTACCCAGTTCACTCGAGAAGGCCTTGGAAATTTCTTGTAGGCCATCTGTACTCAATCGTCCTACCCCCCCTGATGCCTTCCTATTCCATTGAATTTTCTTGGCGTTGAAATTGAAAAAATTTATTTCATCAAAATCATGATCCTCAGTAGCCATCCAATAAACAGGCACAAAATTGAATTTTGGATACGTTTTCTTTAATTGAACCGTAAGATTAATAGTGGATATTATCTTGTAAAGAAAATACAATGGGCCCGTGAATAAATTGAGTTGATGCCCGGTAACGACTGTAAATGTAATAGGCTCCTTGAGTTGTATTAGGTTTTCCCTTGTCTTTTTGGAGACTGATATCCCTTTATACTGTTTTTGAAGTGCATCATAAAGAATTGACCTGTTTTCATCCGGATAATTAGCCGCCTTTTCTTCAATCTGATCCTCGAAGTTCCCAATTTTTGGAAAGCGATTATAAAAAGGTTTCAAGCTTTCCTTGTTCTCAATGTAATCACAAATCAAATCGGAAAAATATCCAGTTTGCTTAAAAGGTAAACAGTCAATATCCATATAAACTCTAAAAATCAAGGTAAATATATAACACTTGGATTTTCTTGTTCCTAAAAATACGTTAATTACTTTAACCTATCATCCATGAAAGCTGGTGTCTTATAGAAAGTTGCATTTAATTGTCATCATTAATCATTAAATTAGGCTGCTACAAACCAAAGAACCTAAAATGAAACAATTTATACTTTTAATTACCATTGCTTTTACAATTACCTCATTGGCCCAAAATATAAAATCGCCTTCAGAATTTCTTGGCTATGAACTAGGAACGCAGTTTACAAGGCACCACAAAGTGGTTGACTATTATGAATATTTAGCCTTAAATGCCTCAGACAGGGTTCAGTTGCAGGAATACGGTAAAACCAATGAGCAAAGACCCTTGTTGTTGGCCTTTATTTCTTCTGCCGATAACATGGGGAATCTGGAAAATATAAGAACAGAACATATAAAAAGCACTACAGGTGAAAGTATTGCTACTAAAGCCATAGTTTGGTTAAGCTATAACGTTCATGGAAATGAGAGCGTAAGCACAGAAGCCTCCATGCAGACGATTTATGAATTGTTAACCGATAAAAGCAGTTATTTGGAAAAAACAGTTGTGATCATGGACCCCTGTATTAATCCCGATGGCCGCGATCGCTATGTTAACTGGTACAACCAATACAAAAACGTACCGAATAATTTGGATCCCAATAGTAAGGAACACCATGAAGGCTGGTGGAGCGGAAGAAGTAATCACTATATGTTCGATTTAAATAGGGATTGGGCCTGGTTAACACAGATTGAAAGTCAAAATCGATTGAAGGCATATAACAAATGGATGCCACATGTACACGTGGATTTTCATGAACAAGGGGTTGATAGCCCGTATTATTTTGCCCCAGCATCAGAGCCATATCATGAAGTTATTACTCCATTTCAGCGGGAATTCCAGACTACAATCGGTAAGAACCATGCGAAGTATTTTGATGCCAATGGCTGGTTCTATTTTACCAAAGAGGTTTTTGACCTACTTTATCCCAGTTATGGTGATACCTACCCTGTTTACAATGGAGGCATTGGAATGACTTATGAACAAGGCGGAAGTGGAAGGGCCGGACTAGGAATCATCACCAGTATTGGGGATACATTGACCTTGAATGACAGGATTGCACATCATAAAACTACAGGAATATCAACAGTGGAAGTAGCGGCAAAAAATGCCGATAAATTGAATGAGGAATTTAAGAAATTCTATAAAAACAAAAATTACAAGTATAAAAGTTATGTCTTGAATGGCGATGCAGATAACATTGAAGCGTTAACCCAACTTCTAGATAAGCATGAAATCAAATATGGAAGAGGTAAGGGCGAGACGATAAAAGGATTTAGGTACAATACAGGTACTATCGGTAGTCTAAGAAGTGCAAACAATAGTTTAGTGGTTTCCACAGACCAAATTAAAAGTACATTGGTAAAAGTATTGTTTGAGCCCAACGCAAAACTAAGTGATTCAGTCACTTACGATATCACCGCTTGGTCATTACCCTATGCTTATGGCCTGGATGCTTTGGCATCCCAAAGTCTAGTTTCAAGCGAAGCCTACACTATCCAGAAAGTTGCTGTTCAAACACTTGATAAGAATGCTTATGCCTTTATAACCGATTGGAACAGTCTAAAAGATGCCAAATTTTTGGCGGAGTTATTGCAAAACAAGATAAAAGTAAGGCATGCCCATAAGCCATTCACTCTTGAAGGTAACTCATATGAAAGAGGAAGTTTGATCATAACGAAGGGTGACAATAAAAACAATCCGGATTTTCTAAGGAAGTTAAATGAAATTACAACCAAACATACCGTTACTTTGAATGCCGCTACAACAGGTTTTGTTGATTCGGGCAAAGATTTCGGGTCGCGTTATGTACAAATG